>CALKHC010000148.1 GCA_938091425.1 uncultured Luminiphilus sp.
CCTGGTCGGCGCGCCGTACTATGTTAAAACAAAGACCACTTAAGAGCGACTACCTCAAGCTGGCTTCCGGCCTCAGTAGACTGCAAGATAAGGAGACAGTGATAGAAACCTGACCCACAAGATGAGAGACACGCTATGCAAGCCGCAGTTTTCCACGAACCGGGCACCCCGCTCACCGTTGAGAGTGTCGACGATCCCTCACCCGCTGCCGGGCAAGTTGTCATTGCGGTAAAACGCTGCGGCATCTGCGGAACTGATCTGCACGCCACCGAAGAGCACGATGGCCTGCTCGTTCCTGGCACCGTGATGGGCCATGAGTTTGCTGGCGAGATCGTCGAGGTGGGCCAGAATTGCCCCACTCACTGGAAGCCTGGTCGCAAGGTTACCGGGCTTCCCTCGCATTCGTGCGGACAATGCCTACCCTGCAAAACCGGCAAGCCGATGCAGTGCGAGAACAACATTATTTTAGGCCTTCAGCGCTCGGGTGGTTTTGCCGAGTACATGACGCTCGACACCCACAACTCGGTTCTGCTCCCCGACAGCGTAGATTGGGTAGAGGGCGCGCTCATCGAGCCGCTGGCTGTGGGGCTGCATGCCATCAACATGAGCACCGACATTCGCGGTAAGCGCGTGTTGATTCTGGGCGCCGGCCCGGTGGGACTGGCGGTCTCGTTCTGGTGTCGCTTCATGGGCGCGTACCACATCACGGTCACCGAGCCTGAGCAGCTCCGCCGAGAGAGCGCCCTGCAGTTTGGTGCGGATGCGGCCCTCGCATCGGGTTCCCCGACTGAGGTGCTAACGGAAATTGAAAAAGCATCGGGTGGCGCCCCCGATGTGGTGTTCGAATGTGTCGGCATCCCCGGCATGATCGCAGAAGCAGTGGAATACGCGCGCCATGGCGGCGAGATTATGGTCGTTGGCTTCTGTGCCCGTCCCGATACGCTGGTCCCCGCTGCCGCTATGATGAAGGAGCTCACAGCGCGTTTCGTCGTCGCCTATGACAAAGCCGACTTCGACATGATTGCGGGCCTCCTCGCCATGGACAAACTGGACGTCACCCATATGTGCACGGGCACCGTCGGCTTCAAAGATTTCTCGGAGGCGTTTGAAGGTCTCAGGACCCCTAACGCCCACTGCAAAATCATGTTGGACCCGGGAGCGACGTAAATAGGACACAGATAGACTGCGGCGTAATAGCCCTCCCCGGTAACACCCGCATCAAAAGGAGCATAACGATAATGAAACCCTTTGCCCTCCTCATCGCCGCCGCCATTGGGCTCATTAGCCTAATAACTGACGCGCAGGCGGAAAATGCCGTCAGCTTCGAGCGCAGTTATGTGAACCACGACTGGGGTCAGATCCACGTGCTGACCTCTCAGCCCGAGGTGCCCGACAATCCCGTTCCGCTGGTCTGTTTCGCGCCCAATCCCTACTCGGGGAACTACTACCGACTGTTCATGGAGGCGTTAGGCAGCGATCGCACCATGCTGGCTTTGGATTATCCGGGGATTGGCCAGTCGGATAACTATCCGGGCGAGCTGGATATGGGCACGCTGGCCGAAATTATGGCCGACAGCCTGACATCAGTGGGCTGGGGACCCGATGGCGGCGGTCCGGTAGATCTCTGCGGCTATCACACCGGCACCATGCTCGCGACTGAACTGGCCGTCACGCATCCGGAGCTTGTACGTCGCATCATCTTGATAGGCATCCCGTATTACGACGCGGCGGGTAGGCAAGAGCGATTCGATCGTCTGGGTCAGGTCAAGCCCTGGCCGGATTCCTTTGCTGCAGTGGCTCAGGATTGGATATTTGCAGTCGAGATGCGCAACGACAAAGTGTCACTGGAGCGCGCTTTCGGTAACTATCTGGAGTCCGCTGGGGCGTGGCAGGGTAAAGCCAGAATCTATGGGGCGGTATTCCAGTACCCCGCAGAGGAGCGCGCGCCGCTGCTGACTCAACCCACGCTGGTACTCAATCCTCATGGCAACCTCAAAGAACCGTCCCGGGCGTTCGCTGAGATGATCGACGGCGCGACGCTGATTGAACTGCCCGACCTCAAGTACGGGATTTTCGATGCGTCGCCTGACGTATTGGCCTCCCATGCCCGGCCGTTTCTGAACCAGCGCTGACCTCGCGTCGCTCCTTCCTGTCGCCAATCTAAACGGGTTGTGGCCGCGCTTGGACTCAAAACGCTTATTGATGTAACTTTATATCAAATAAAAACGCCTGCGGAGAATGCATCAATGAAACTGAAGTTAACTGGTCTACTGCTCACACTGCTGATCCCCCTCGGCTTGTCCTCACCGGCATGGGCGGGACACCACGAAAAGGAAGAAGCCAGCGATCCGATCGCCGCCGCAGCCGAGTTCCCGCTGTTGCTGCGCCGCACGACGCTCATCGTACGCGATATCGAGGCTTCGCTGAAACTGTATCGCGATGGATTAGGCATGGAGGTCATCTACGATGAGGAGATCAACCGACCACACTCCAGTGAAGACCGTGAGCAACGCCTCAGGCTCATTTTCCTGAAGGCCTCGCACGACTATGTGGGCGTCATTGGGCTGATCGACTACGAGTACGGCTACCCCGACCACCCTGCTCACACGAAACCAGTGCGGCGCGAGGGATTCACGCCCGGCAATGCCATTTTGCTCTTCAACACCGACGGGCTCGAGGAGAAGTGGCGAACCATTGAAAATGCACCCGGCGTAGAGATCATCAGCAAGCCCAAGCTGACGGAATATCCCGGTTACGGCGGCAAAGGCAAGATCCGCGTGCTGGTATCCAAGTTTTACGACGCGGACGGCTACATTCTCGAGGTTAATCAGATCCTCTCTGACTGACCCCCTCTAGACACAGGGCGTCCGCAGATGGGGCGCCCGATCACCGCCTTGCATGTCGGGGGGGTTGGAGGTACCTTGGGTATGCGCTTCGGCGCTATAAATAAAAAAACCTGGGGGAAAAAAGATGTCTGAACTCGACGTATTCGGCTATATCGGCATGAACCGTTCGATCTTCGCCACGTTCTTTCTATGTGGCGTGCTCATGCCATTAGGCGTTGTGATCATCGCCTACCTCTTCAGAAACTTTCCGACGGTTGTTCGCGGCGGAGCGATGGTGTCTGCCTTGATTGGGGTTGTGATGCTCACCTTCTTTTCGATGGGTGCGCAAAACGCCTTTTTCATGATGCTCACCACACTCAGCGAAATGGCCGGTAATGGATCTGAAGTGGCAACGGACTTCCTGACCTCGGCAGGTATGCCGATTGGGGAGACCATCAATCCACCTGGCTGGATGATGGCACTGTCGTTGGTGCAGGTAGTGATCAACCTTGTCCTGACCGTTTACGTATTCCTGTTAGCCAAATGGGATAACAGCTGATATTCAGACTTCTGTGCAATGTCTTCTAAGGGGGCCTAGACCCCCTTTTTTATCGCCATTTATTTGAGTTGCGATACTTTAAACGTCATCGTTTTTGCCACGAAATCTGCTTCGCCCGAGACAATATTGATTACCCCATCCGACACCATGTCCAATGAGTACATCTTGAATACCGTGCCTTTGCGACGATAAACGCCCTGCAGTGTCGCTGTCGCAAACTGCTCGCCATTTTGGGTCCACGCAAAGCCTGTAAATTCACCCGAGTCACCCAAACCGAGCTTGTCGGTGAATTCGTAAGACAGCCAGACGCGACCATAGGGGCCCGCCTCACCAGAGGCTGAGATCTTGTAATTGGTGCCGTCGGTGGTGTGCGCTGAATCAATATCAAAGTTGGCGACAAACTCCTCTTCGCCGTAATCAAGATCCTGAGCGACGGCAAACGGCATGAAAAGGGCCGCGATCAAAATCAAAGCTATCTTTTTAAACATGTTTCTTCCTCTTACTGTTGGTGATCTATTGTGCGATGTATCGTGCGTTGTGGCAGACCAGAGCGGACCGTAGCCTGACACCCTGACACTCTCATGAATCGGCTTTGCAGGACAAGCAATCCTGTGTCTCTCCGGCAGAGAATCAGACGGGGCTTACGTGTCACCATTTGCTCAGCATGAGATGACGCGGTGCGTTACAGTCGATGCCTCAGTGACCGACTGGTTACCGAAGAAATGAAACCCCTAAGACCAACAGGAGCCTGTCTCTATGATGTATTGGAACACTCGAAAAATCGCACTCTCACTCGCTGTAGTGGCCGGCGTTAGCTTGCTCGGTGCCTGCACCGACAAACCCGGAAGCAAAGGCTGGTGCGAGGACATGAGCGCAAAAAGCAAAGGTGATTGGACAGGCGACGAGGCCAAGACTTACGCCGCGCACTGTGTGCTGGAAAGCACCACGATTGGCAGCGAGGCCTGGTGCGACAACCTCAATGAGACGCCAAAAGGTGAATGGACGACTCAGGAAGTGGCTGACTATGCCAAGTACTGCGTGGTAGATCAGGTCACCCAATAAAAATACCCGCGAGGCGGCGATCACGCCGCCTCTTCTCCTTTCCTTGTAACGCGGCGCAGGTCACAATTCGCCAATGAGCGACGCCACACCCGCCACGCATACGCCCATGATGCAGCAGTATCTCGCGATTAAAAGCGAGCATCCGCACGAGCTGCTTTTTTACCGCATGGGCGATTTCTACGAGCTCTTTTACGACGATGCTGAAGCTGCATCGAAGCTGCTCGATATCACCCTGACCAGTCGCGGCAAATCGGCCGGTGAGGCAATCCCCATGGCCGGCGTTCCCTACCACGCAGCCGAGAGCTACCTGGCACGGCTCGTTAAAGCAGGTCGCTCTGTGGCTATCGCCGAGCAGATCGGTGATCCCGCAACCAGTAAAGGGCCGGTGGAGCGTGAGGTCGTGCGCGTCGTGACACCAGGCACGCTAACTGATGAGTCTTTGCTGGAAGCGCGGCAGGACGCGCTGATTTTGGCAATTGCGGTGAGCAAAACGGGCTATGGACTGGCATGGTTGGATGTCAGTAGCGGTCGCTTTCTGGTCTCCGAGGTAACAGACGACGTGGCGCTGGAGGCGGAAGTCGCACGGCTCGCTCCGGCAGAAATTTTGATACCTGAATCGAGCCATCTTGGGGACGAGCCTTGGCACGGCGCGCTGCGTCGTCAGCCCGAATGGAGCTTCGACGAGGCCAGTGCTCGGGAAGATCTGCAGCGACAATTCCAGACCCGAGACCTCGATGGTTTCGGGTGCGGCGGTCTCACGGTGGCGATCGGCGCCGCCGGCGCGTTGCTCTCCTATGTCAAAGACACCCAGCGCAGCGACCTACCGCACATCCGTGGCATCCACCTAGAATCGCAAAGCGGCGCGGTGATTCTCGATGCGGCGACAAGACGCAACCTGGAAATCGACCTGACACTGAGTGGCGGCGAGCAACACACGCTCTACGCGGTCTATGACAGCACGGTAACGGCCATGGGTGC
>CALKHC010000149.1 GCA_938091425.1 uncultured Luminiphilus sp.
CCCAATGAGGCGACAAGGCTTTGACTTGGCCCAGCGTGGTGACGATGGGATACTGCGCACGCTCCGCCCGTAGCACAACTGGATAGTGCAACGGCCTTCTAAGCCGTAGGTTGCAGGTTCGAGTCCTGCCGGGCGGGCCACCCGACCACACAACCACCGGAAATCGTCATGGTAAAAGCTTCGCGAAGCGGCCAGTTACTTTTTAGCTTGAGCTTTGCGTGGGTAATAGCCGTTTCTGCGTTCGTGGCAATCGATTCCCGCACCACAGCCCGCCCTCCCATCGCCGCGGAAGGGCTCCTTAGCCTGCTAAATGTCTACCTACCTGTGCTGGCCTTTTCTGTTTTTCTGCTCCTGTTCCTCACCCGTCGTCGCGATCCGTTTCCATGGACTGAAAGATTCTGTGTCGACCGTCAAACAGCGGGCAAAGAGGTGCTTTGGATATTTGCCTACTTACTCACAAGCCAACTGATTTTGGGCTTTGTCTTCAAGACAGGACTCCATTTCCCTGGGCCTGATGTTTATCAGCAAACGGACCACCGCCAAGGAGAGGTCATTACGTGGATGCTGTTAAACGGACTCTTTTATGTGGCGCTGCCACTTTACTGGCTGAACCGGATCGGGCTCCGCCTCAAAGGCCTGTTCAGCCCGTGGCCCTAGCGCCGCAATCTTTGGATCATCGCTGCTTATTGGGCGCTCGATTTCTTTGGACCTATTATCGGCGGCGTCGATTTTTTCTCTCTAAGCACAGCAGAATATGTTGTAGGAGTTCCCACAAGTGTTGTCGCAAATACCATTGGAGCGGGGCTGCCCGTCCTACTGCTGATGCATGTCATGCTCATTCCACGACTGATGCTGCTTTTCGATAGCAAGCTCACTGTGATCGCAGTAGCGGGTTTTTTCTACGCCATTTTTAGTCTTTTTGATCCCGGCGTAGATTACGGGTCTCTCGATATGGGGACGCTGAGCGTTACCTACATCATCATGACGCAGGTCTTGGTCGGCATGGGCAAGGCGACTTTCACGGTTGTCACTGGCAACCCCTGGATACACTTTATAACGCTACATGTTCTCAGCGCTCGCATTCCATTTGACACGGCGATGTACGCAGAAATCTTCGCAGGGTAATACCGGCGCCACATGCTGGCTGCTGTACTAGGCAGGCAGGCCGAAATCCAGCATGATTTAGCTCACCAAAACGATAAGAATTGGGAGCCTCCATGCCACGCCACATCTTGATCTCTGATGGCCCCGCTCAACCCAACCCTGAAGAGATCGATACATTCTGGGAGCGCGCATGCGAGCAGTACACGGGGTTGGGCGATAACTATCAGGTGCGCTCTCTAGGCATTGATGCCGAGACCACAACCCAGATCCTCGATTACATCAAAACCCGCGACAAAGTGGCGACCTTTAGCTTGCCATGGGTGATCGAGGCGAACGGCTTCCCCTACTCTGAACCGGGTACGCCCATCGTACTCTGTGACTACGCTGGCACCCCGCATCTCATCGTGCGGCTCACCGATGTGCGCGAAACCACCTTCGGGGACATCGGTTACGCGGAGTCCTCTCTCGATGGCCCACCCGTGCAGGACCCGGAGGTGTGGATACCGCTCCATCGCAAATACTGGAATGGCCTGCTGGCTGCTTATGGGCGCGAATGCACTGACGACATGCCGGTGCTGATCGAGCCTTTTGACTACATTGGCGAGGTCACCTGATGTCCGCTCCAACGCGCAGCCCCTACATCATTATTGGTGCCGGGATTCACGGACTGAGCACCGCCTATCATCTGGCGCTGCAACTCAAAGCGACCGGTAAGGGTGACGGACGCGATATCGTCATTCTTGACAAATCGGGCATCTGCTCGGGCGCAACGGGTATCGCCTGCGGGGTGATTCGTAATAACTACTTTCAACCCGCCATGCGCGAACTCATGGCCCACTCCGTGAACATTTGGGAGAGCGACCCCCAGACCTACAGCTATCACCCTGTGGGCTATATGCAGATCAGCTGTGAATCCATGCGTGAAGATGTGGCGGCGATCCATGCCCAGCAGCAGGCGATTGGCTATAAGTCGGTCTTCATCGAGGGCGCCGCCGAGAGTGAGCGCTACATGAAGGGTCTGTTCTCAGACTGGCGCGCGCAAGGCATTACCTCGGTCCTCCATGAGATGCCCGGCGGTTACGCTAATAACTCCCGCGCCATGTATGGATTGGCAGCCAAAGCCGAGGCGCTCGGCGTGCGCATCATCAGCGGCATTACCGTCACCGCGCTCGAGAGCGATAATAGCCATGCCATTACCGCAGTCGATACTGACCGGGGGCGCATAGAGTGCGATTACGCCGTGATCGCTGCGGGCCCCTGGGTAAGACGTTTCTGGGAAATGCTGGAACTCCCTATGGAAGTCGGCATCCGCAACCCGACAACCCGTGAGGTGACCGAGGGGATTCCCATGTGGATCTACTGGTCATTGCAGGAAGGCACGCTGGGCGTTGACCCCACACTTCAGGTCACCAATGACGGCGCCATGCCGCCCGTGATTCATGTGGATACCGATGCGCCTCTCTACTCCGACGAGGATGGTCGACTGATCACCGATCAACTTTGGGGGATCTACTACAAGCCCGATTTTCACTTTGGTGGCGTACAGGGCGGGGCCGCACCCTTTATTGTCGACAAGCCCGCGGCCGACGTCGCGGTGGATCCCTACGGGCCAGCCTCACCTGAATTTGTGGTGGGTGCAGAATTCGCAGAGATGTGGGTATCGGCGTTGGCGCATTGCCAAGAACGTTTTTCGGGCACCCTGCCGAAATTCAAAAAAGAGCCCTCGGGCGGCATCGGCGCCTTCACGCCCGACAGCTTTCCAGTGTTCGACGCCATGCGAGAGAACTGCTTCGTCATTGCCGACTCCAACCACGGTTACAAAATGATCGGCGTGGGCGAGCTCGTCGCCCAGACCATCTGTGGCGACAAGCCCGGGCTTCTCGATCCGTTTCGCTTCTCACGCTACGCAGAGGGAGACCTGCACCCCGTTTCCAATAGCCCCTTCCCATGGAGTTAACTGGCTATTTTTATTGGTTTTTTTGCCACATCACGCGACCTTAACCGTCACGTCATGCGCACAGTGAAAAAAGTAATTTTCCCCACTTGGAACCCAGCGTAAACTGCCTCAAATCGAGCCCCAGTACCACGCGCCATGAACCCCACCGACTCCATTGCCGCCATCGCTGAAATCAGTCCCCACGGTGCGGCGGAACCAGCGATTTCCCAGAGTGCGGCGCTACCCAATCGGGCCTACACAAGCCACGACGAATGGCTGAAAGAGCGGGATACGGTTATCGCCCAAACCTGGGCAGGCTTGGGATTCAGCAGCGATATTTCCGAGCCTGGCAGCGTCTATCCGGTCTCGTTTATGGGACTGCCATTGGTGATGGTGCGAGACCAATCCGGTCGTGCGCGGGTGTTTCACAATGTGTGCCGCCATCGCGGCACGCAGCTGGTCGCCGAAGCCGGTGACGCCGGTCTGATCATCCGCTGCCCTTACCACAAGTGGGGCTACGACCTCAGCGGACAGCTCAAAACGACCCCCAATATCGGTGGCATGGGCGTACACGAAGTGGCCGGCTTTGACTGCGCTGATCACGCCCTGACCGGCATCCGCTGTGAGGAGTCGATGGGGGTAGTCTTTATCAATCTCTCCAGTGATGCACCGCCGTTGCTAGAGCACTTGGAGCCGCTGCTATCGCGTTGGCGCGAACTCGCGGGGCCGGCATTCGACGAGCAGCTTGCCGCCGATACCGGTGAGTTTGGCTCCATGGAACTAGTGCTCAACAGCAACTACAAGCTGGCTGTAGAAAACTACTGCGAGTCCTATCACTTGCCCTTTGTGCACCCAGACCTCAACACCTACTCGCCCCTTGAAGCGCACTATAATCTCACCGTTGATCCGCTTGCCTCGGGTCAGGGCACCCGGGTTTATGACCTGAAGCGGGGAGACAGTGAGCCGCTGCCACAATTTTCAGATTGGGATAGCGAGCGCCTCAAGACCGCGGAATACCTTTCGCTCTACCCCAACGTGCTACTGGGCATTCAAGCGGACCACTTTTTCGTCATTCTGCTCATATCAGAGGCCACGGATCAGACCAGAGAGCGACTGCAGTTTATGTATGCCGACACAGACGCCACCGGCGAGGCGTATCGCGGGCGGCGTGAAAGCTTGCACACCGCCTGGAGCGTTGTCTTCGCTGAAGACATCTCAGTCGTGGAGGGGATGCAAAGAGGGCGCGCCTCCCCCGCCTTTGATGGCGGACAGTTTACGCCGCTCATGGACGTTCCCACGCACCACTTTCACCAGTGGTTTCTCACGCGCCTTGAGAAGTCCACCACTCGCGCAGTGAGCTGATATAAAAAACCCCGCGCTTGGCGGGGTTTCTATTTTCAACGACCTAGACTACGTAACCCGCGTCAAGATGGCGCTGGCATAGCGGTAGCCGCCGCCCCCTAGCGCCGAATTGCCGTGGCGGCAAAGGTGAAGTTCTGACATTCAACCATCGCATTCCATTCAGCCTGCAGTGCTGAACCGTTCCAGCTGTCTGCACCCGACTGGGCCGCCTCCTCATCGGCAAACAGATCAAGCCAGACGAAGTCCGCATCTTCCAAGTCGAACTGCGGCTCCATGATCCAGTAGCCATAGTCGCTGGACGGCTCCGCATCCAGCGAGGCATCGTAAGCAGCACGGAACGTATCAAGGCCGGCCTGATCGTAGCCTTCGTTGAAACTGCAGAAATCAAAGCTGGGGATAAAGGTACCACCCTCTGGCGTCGTACTCACATCGCTGTCGCGACCCGCACCCGGGCTAAAGGTATAAACGTTCTCAGCATCGTAGGAGAGCGCGCCATCCAGCTCAGCAGTCCAATCCGCTACCTGATTGGCATTCCAGTGCGCCCAGGCTGACTCGCGAGCTTCGCTTGAAGGCCATAAGAGCACCCAGATGACATCATAGTCATCAGTCTCAAACTGAGGCTTGAGCACGTTGGCACCCATCATGTCGTAGCCACCCGCATCGATACGGGCATTCCAGCGCGTCACGATGTCGGCGAACTGTTCGTCTGTGACATCCGGTCCGACGTCGTTCCAAACGTAGTCAACAATCACATCGTTGGTTGGTGCGCTTGCCTCAGCAGGCGTTGCTGCCGCCTCACTGGCAGGCTCTGGACTCTGACCGCACCCCACTAGGAGCGCGAAAGACGCAAATATCGTGAATAACATTCTCATAAAGACCCCCCTGTTTTTTTGTTTGACGCGACAGACGCGCAGACTGAGTACAACAGCATCGAGCCTCCGTCTCAAGCTCGGAGCTGCACCAATTTAGTGCCAGCGCGATTCATTTTTTCGCCTGCAGATCCCACGGAATGAAGTTTATTAGCAGGCATGGCCATCGAGAGAAATAGTGCGGCCAGAGCATGTTTTGATTTCGGAGCGTCACATTTTGGGATGCTGACTGACCGTCCCTCCTTCGACCGCGTACTGCCCACCAGTACAGAAGCTCGCCTCGTCAGAGGCCAGAAATACTGCCATGGCAGCAACCTCTTCCACGGTGCCCATCCGATTCAACGGTGACATTTTCTTGCACGCATCCTCCACCTCGGGCGCCTGCTCAATAGCAGTCTTTAGGATGTTGGTCAGGGTCGCGCCCGGGTGTATCGAGTTGCAACGGATATTAAAACCCTCGTTGGCGCAGTGCACTGCGACCGATTTGGTTAAGCCCACCACGCCCGCCTTGGAGGTCGTATACGCGACATCAGGTATCGCCAGGTAAGAAGTGGATGACGCCATATTGATGATCGACCCGCTGGCGCCACCGGGGTTGTCACGCATCAGCGAGATAGCGGCCTGGCAACCCAGCATCATCCCCGTCAGATTAATGCTCATCAGTCGCTGCCAGACTTCGACCGAGACGGCAGTGATATCGAGACCACTCACGACGCCGGCGTTGTTTACCATGATATCGAGCTGCCCACTGCCATCCCTTATTTTGTTTGCAAGCGACTGCCAGCGCTCAGCCGAACTGACATCCAGTAGCGCAAAGTCTGCGCCGCACTCTGCGGCTATGCGGGATCCATTGGCCTCATCGACGTCGGCGAGGATGACTCGGGCACCCTCGGTACAAAAGCGTCTGACAATGCCTTCGCCGATACCCGAGGCACCCCCTGTAACAACGGCAACTTTGTTTTGTAATCGATCAGACATGCTGCATTCCGCGTTGATAAGATGCATTTGAGACTAACATTCAAGGTAAGACGCTTCAGCACCGCTGCACGCCCGGCGTTACCTGCAAGAATGCTATGGAGCATGGCTATAGCTTCACTGGAAGGCTTTTGGATGGGCGGCTTTTGAACCGGCTCAGCCATCCTGCAGTACACTCCATTAAATCTTTTGTCCGAGACCAACTATGGGCAACGCCTCAGTCCTCAACATTTATCGCTACCCGGTGAAATCCATGATGGGTGAAACACTGAACGAAGCAGATATTGGAGAGGCCGGTATCGTTGGTGATCGCAGCTGGGCGGTCCGGGATGAGAAGCGTGGCGGCATTCGCGGCGGGAAAAAGATCCCGCAACTGATGACCCTGGCAGCACAATCTGGGACGACAGCACCACTCATCACTGCCCCCGACGGGGACTCTGCCTCTGCGAGCTCTGAAGGTATTAACGAATGGCTCAGCGACAAGCTAAATCATCCTGTCACGTTGTGGCCATTGCTCCCCGCCGACCAACTGAACCATTACCGCCGCGGCGCGCCCGACACCGAAGATTTTGAGCAGGAACTGAGGACAGTCTTCGGGCGATTACCGGAGGAGCCGCTTCCCGATCTCACTGGATTCGAAGAACTGCTCGAATTTGAGTCGCCACCGGGCACTTATTTTGATGCGTTTTCGCTTTCCATTATGAGCCAGCAGTCGCTAGCAACTATGAATCAGCTAGATGGTGAATCTCTATTTGATGCCCGTCGCTTTAGACCGAATCTGCTAGTGGACATACCGGACACCGATCACCCCTTTCCCGAGCAAGCGTGGGTGGGCAAAACGCTGTCAATTGGCAGTGTGAAGCTTAAGATCGAAACTACGTGTCCGCGCTGTTCCATGACAACGCACGGTTTTGCTGACCTGCCACAGGATACCCACATCATGAGAAAGCTGGTCGCTAACAGCGAGGGCAATCTGGGTATTTATGCGTCGGTACTGCAAGCAGGCACGGTGTCCTTCGGAGACTCAGTCTGCGAGGTGTAGCACGCTATCGGCGACCGTGATCATCCCAGCGAAGCACGGTTAAGTTCGATACACCCAGCAGGCGCGCGGCCTCGTTCAGCGTATAACCTTGCTCGATATAGGATTGAAGCGCTCTTAAGCGGCGCTGATGCGCTAGGTCATACACCTGCGCGGTAGTTTGCGCCGCCCGCGCCCGCTCCGTATCTTGATCTGAGTGCTCATGGCGAGATAGATCTTTGCGCGCGCGCGTGCTCAGAGAGTAATGACTAAATCCGAAAACCATGTCCGATGCCTGAGGGCTGAATTGCGATGTGTACCCGACCTAGCACCGACTGGATCAAACAAAACCTGGACAAACGACCTTGCGCACCCCCGCTCACGCCTCAAAGAGCTTTAGTAGCTGCTAGCTTTCAGGCTCAACTGGTGCGCTCACCCAACATGGCAAAATAATGCATTGATGATCTCTCACTCAGCGGCGGCGTCCTCTTCATAGACGGCAATGACCAAATCGTTCACCGCCCACACCTCTTCTTTGGTCGCCTGAATATCATCGTTATTCTTCTGCACTGCCGCATAAATGTAGTTCAGCGTGCGCTCAACCTCTTTGAGCTCACTTTGCTGGTACAAGATAACTGCTACCAGAGCGAGTAAAACGGCATTGGCTTTTGCAAACTGGATCATGAGGTTTTCCTTCTAATGAAAATGGGCTGTGTCCCCCAGAGTCTAAACATCTTTGGTTCTGGAGTGGTGCGTGACCTCCCCGATTTCTCCCACGAGAAACGCATAAAAACCCCCGCACTGCGCGGGGTTTTCACTTTGGGCTTAAAGATAGCGTCTAATCCAAGCTGTATCGCATTCGCCTCTTTGTGGCCCCACCAATCAGAGGGGTTGAATGGGAGCGTCATGCCCGCCAAGGCAAGATCCGGAAGGTGCCTGTCGTCAGATAAAGCAACAGGGCGACAGGTAGCCAACATGCCGCGATCAAGGCAGTGAAGACCCAACGCTCTCTGGAAAGTGCATGAAAAAGAGTGCGATAACCAAGACGCTCGTAGGCCTGCTCCTCCGAGAGATTGGCGTAAATAAAGCCATGATCGGACCCGCGCCGCCATTGGGTGGCGGTCCCCGAGCCCGCCACACGGCATATCTGCGGATTGTACTTCTCCATTGATCCCGAACTGGCTGACGCCCCGCCTTTTTCTGCCGCCTCGAACGAGCGATACAACGACTGATATTCCGAATCTGGTGCTTCTATTTCCTTGCAAGAGAGCGTTTGGAGAGTCGGTTTGTCCTGCATGGTTTCCAACTGGTAACCGATAGCCATC
>CALKHC010000150.1 GCA_938091425.1 uncultured Luminiphilus sp.
TGCTCGGCACTGGCGGTGACGACCTCACTCCGTGTCACGGTGGTGATGTGCATCGCGCTGACGCTCGTCACCGCATTCTCCGGCTTCTTCATTTCGAGCATTCGGAGGTTTATTCCCTCGAGCATCCGTATCATCGTGCAGATGACGATCATTGCCTCGCTGGTGATCGTGGTGGATCAGGTGCTCAAGGCGGTGGCCTACGACATCTCAAAGCAGCTATCGGTGTTTGTTGGCCTGATCATCACCAATTGCATTGTAATGGGGCGGGCGGAAGCCTTTGCCATGAAGAACCCGCCGATCCCAAGCTTTATCGACGGTTTTGGTAATGGACTGGGGTATTCCTTTGTGCTGCTGGTGGTAGCGGCAGTGCGAGAACTGTTCGGCACCGGCAAATTGTTCGGTATGGAAATCCTGCCGCTGGTCACCGAGGGTGGCTGGTATCAGGCCAACGGCCTATTGTTGCTCCCGCCGAGCGCCTTCTTCTTGATCGGTCTCTTGATCTGGGCGATCCGCGCGGTGAACACGGAGCAGGTGGAAGAGCCTGACTTCAGAATTGCCCACCACAACCCGGCAGAGGAGCGCGCGTAATGGAACATTATCTCAGCCTCTTTGTGCGGGCGATCTTCATTGAGAACATGGCCTTGGCCTTCTTCCTTGGCATGTGCACCTTCCTGGCGGTATCGAAAAAGATCGCTACCGCGGCCGGTCTGGGTGTTGCGGTAATCGTGGTGCTGTCGATCACGGTGCCGGTGAATAACCTGATCTATCAGAACCTGCTTGCTGACGGCGCGTTAGCGTGGGCGGGCCTGCCCGACGTGGACCTGAACTTTTTGAGTCTGCTCAGCTACATCGCCGTGATCGCCGCACTGGTCCAGATTCTCGAGATGTTTCTCGATAAGTATGTGCCGGCGCTCTACGCTACGCTGGGCGTGTTTCTGCCGTTGATTACGGTGAACTGTGCCATTCTGGGCGCCTCTCTGCTCATGCAGGAGCGGAGCTTCAATCTGGCTGAAAGCGCGGTATTCGGTGCGGGTGCCGGCGTGGGCTGGGCTTTGGCTATAGTGGCGCTCGCGGGTATCCGCGAGAAACTCAAGTACAGCGATGTGCCCGATGGGCTGCAGGGCTTGGGGATCACTTTTATTACCGTTGGGCTGATGTCTCTGGGCTTCATGTCTTTCGGTGGCATCGATATTTAACAGGCGACGAACAGGAGCTCAGGTTCGATGGATATGACAATCGCTTACGGCGCCGGCATGTTCACTGCGATTATTTTGGCGCTGGTGCTTGTGATTTTGGCTGCGCGCAGCCGATTGGTCGCCAGCGGCAACATCAGTATTGAGATCAATGGCGAGCGCACGATCGAAGTGCCAGCAGGAGGAAAGCTCCTGCAGACCCTCGCCGATGCCGATTTGTTCCTCGCTAGCGCCTGTGGCGGTGGCGGCACCTGCGCGCAGTGCAAGTGTGTTGTGGAAGACGGCGGTGGTGCGATGTTGCCTACCGAGGAGTCTTTCTTCACGCGCCGTGAGGCCACTGAAGGCTGGCGTCTTTCCTGCCAGACGCCCGTAAAGCAGGACCTTAAGATCCAGGTCCCTGAAGAGGTATTTGGGGTCAAGCAATGGGAGTGCACGGTCGAGTCCAACGAGAACGTAGCGACCTTCATTAAAGAGTTGGTGTTGAGGCTGCCCGAAGGGGAGAGCGTCGATTTTCGCGCCGGTGGTTATGTGCAGCTCGAGTGTCCGCCTCACGCAGTTAAGTTCAGCGATTTCGATGTAGAAGAAGAGTACCGCGGCGATTGGGAGCGCTTTGGATTTTTCAATCTGGAGTCCGGCTGCAAGGACACCACGATCCGCGCCTATTCCATGGCCAACTACCCAGAAGAAAAAGGCGTGGTGAAGTTCAACATCCGTATTGCCACACCGCCACCCGGCAGCGAAGGCATCCAGCCGGGCATTATGTCGAGCTGGACCTTCAACCTGAAGCCTGGCGACAAAGTGAACGTGTATGGCCCGTTCGGGGAGTTCTTCGCCAAGGAGACCGGTGCCGAGATGGTGTTCATTGGCGGTGGCGCGGGTATGGCGCCAATGCGCTCTCACTTGTTTGATCAGATGAAGCGAATCAAGACGGATCGCAAAATCAGTTTTTGGTACGGTGCGCGATCTCTGCGAGAGATGTTCTATGTTGAAGACTACGACGGACTCGACGCAGAAAACGAGAATTTCAACTGGCACGTGGCGCTGTCGGACCCGCAGCCAGAAGACAACTGGGACGGTCTAACAGGTTTTATTCACAACGTGTTGTATGAAGAGTATTTGAAGGATCACCCTGCGCCGGAGGATTGCGAGTACTACATGTGTGGGCCGCCGATGATGAATTCCGCCGTGATCAATATGCTGTTGGATCTGGGTGTAGAGCGGGAGAACATTTTCCTCGACGACTTCGGCGGATGACACTCCAGCTCACTGTGCGTTGCCTGAGGCCAGCTCTATTGCTGGCCTTTTGCTGTTTGGCGAGCTGTACCGCAGATGAACGCCCGGTGCAGATGGGTGGCGCCATCTTTGGCACAACCTGGTCGCTGACTTATCTTGATGCGCCAGAGCAGGTGAACCCGTCTGAGGTTCGGTCAAAGATCGATGCGGCTTTCGCAACAGTGAACCAGAGCATGAATCACTACGACGCTTCGAGCCTGATCAGTGCGTTCAATGCCCTGCCTGCACAGACGCCGATCGAGGTGGATTGGGATTTTACCTATGTATTGTCGGCCGCCCTTGAGCTCACTGATGCCACCCGGGGCGCCTATGATGTCAGTGTGAGTGCGCTGTCGGATCTTTGGGGTTTCGGGCCAGAGGGGCCCAAGCAATTTCCAAATACAGTTGATATTGAGATGACTCGCAGTCAGGTGGGCGTGGCACAGCTCGACTGGGAGTCGACGACGCGCACACTGAGTAAACGCGGGCCGGGGTTGAAGCTCGACTTTTCATCGCTAGCCAAGGGTTACGCCGTGGATCTGGGTGCCGATGCACTTCAGGATCTCAATATCCCCCACTTTATGCTGGAGGTGGGCGGCGAGGTCAGAGTACGGGGCTCGAGCCCACGTGGGGATCGGTGGCGGATTGCGGTGGAGCGACCAGAAGCCGGTGCGCGCGGCGGTATTCAGGCGGCGCTGGCGGTTTCCGACACGGGTATTGCCACTTCCGGCGATTATCGCAACTTCTTTGAGCACGAAGGGCAGCGTTACTCTCACCTCATTGATCCGCGCACCGGTTATCCGATTCAGCATGACGTAGTGTCCGTGACAGTTGTGCATGGCTCTGCAATGATGGCCGACGCGTGGGCTACCGCCCTGACGGTGCTGGGTTCCGCTGAAGCGTTGGTGCTTGCCGAGGAACGCGGCCTCGCGGTGTATCTGCTAAAGCGCTCTGGAGACACGCTGGAGGTATTTTCCAGCACTGCCATGGCACAATGGATTTCGGAGGGGGGCTCGTGAAGCGCTGCAACCGGGAGAAGAAAGCATGACATTTGTACTCGCACTGTTGGTGTTTATCGCGATTGTTGCCGCGATGGCGGTCGGCGTGATCTTTGGCCGTGCCCCCATCAAAGGGTCATGTGGTGGCCTTGGGGCAGTGGGCATTGATCAGGACTGCGAGATCTGCGGCGGCGACCCACAGCGCTGTGAGAGCAATCTGGAGCCGGCACCCGTGCGGCAATTTGACCCCAATCAGGATGGTCGCTGAGCGAAACGGGATCGCCAGCGTCTGGCCGACCTGAATAGGCCGCGAGCCCTATGCCACTCTTCTGGGATTTGATTCTTCGCTTCACACTCGGTGGTGGACAGCGCCGCTTCACCCGATTCGTCGCGCTCGCCTCGCTGCTCGGAATGATGGTGGGGGTGGCAGCGCTCATCACCGTGTTGTCGGTGATGAATGGATTTGGTGGTGAGCTGCATCAGCGCTTGCTCACGGTGACACCGGACATGGTGCTCGAACCCGCGACTCCGAGCGACGAGATTCTCAGTGAACTACTGACCGTCGCGACCGAGCAGTCTGCCGTGATCGCAGCAACCCCCTTTCATCAGGGCACGGCTTTGCTACGCCGCGGTGGGCAGAGTCGAGGTATTCAGTTACTGGGTGCGCCCGAGTCCGGGCTGCGTGATGTGATTGATCTCGACTCGCACATCACCTTCGGAGATCTACAAGCGCTAGAGCGTGAACCTTTTTCAGTCATCCTGGGCGCGGATTTGGCTCGGCTTTTGCACGTGCGACCCGGCGACAACGTGGATATCTTGCTGCCGCGGCTGACTGTGAGCCCTTTGGGGGTGTTTCCCAAGAGCAGATCGCTGCAAGTTGTGGGGACGTTTGCTGTCGGTGCGCCACCTGATGCTCAGCTGGCCTACGTCGCTGAGGCAACGGCGCGCAAGCTGCTGGGCCTCGCAGGCACGCAGGGTATTCAACTCAGACTGAGCGATCGCGAGCTGGCACCGCAGGTGAGTGCGGCAATCCAGCCTCAGGTTGGAGAGTCGACCAAGATCCGCGACTGGCGCAGCTCTCAAGGTTCCCTCTTTGCCGCGATCAAAATGGAGAAAATCACGGTCGGGATATTGCTGACCTCCGTCATTCTGGTTGCGGCATTTAACCTGATCTCGACCTTGACCATGTCAGTCACGGAGAAACGCGGCGACATTGCGATTCTCCAGGTGCTGGGGTTGCCCGCAAAGAAGCTGCTAATGCTGTTTTTGGGGCACGGGCTACTGCTGGCCGTACTCGGTATTTCACTTGGGACTATCGCGGGCGTGGCGCTGGCAACCACTATCTCTGATCTTTCCCTGTGGATAGAACACACGTTTGGTCTGGTGCTGTTTGACCCCGCTGTTTATTACATCGGCGGTTTACCGTCCACGCTGCTGTGGGGAGATGTTGCGGCGGTAGTGGCGGTCGCATTTGTCCTGAGTCTGCTTGCCAGCGTTTATCCTGCATGGCGGGCGGCGAAGGTACCCCCTGCGGAGGTGCTCAATTATGTCTGACCGCGCCGTACTCGAGGCTGTGGAACTGGGTAAAACCTATCGCGACGCTCGGCGAGAGATCCTCGTGCTCAATGAGTTGGCACTGTCTGTGTCGGCGGGTGAGTGGCTGGCCATCGTGGGTGCCTCGGGCGCGGGCAAGTCAACGTTGCTTAATTTGTTGGGGGGGCTGGATACGCCGAGCTCTGGTGAGGTCTTGGTAGCCCAGCAGTCGCTCTCCCGCATGTCAGAAAACCAGCGCAGCCAGTGGCGGAATCAGCGGCTGGGGTTTGTATTTCAGATGCATCACCTGTTGCCCGAGTTCACAGCAATCGAGAGTGTGGCAATGCCGGCAAGAATCGGTGGCACGCCCAAGCAGAAAGCTGAAGGACAAGCCAGAACATTGCTCGAGCAATTGGGCTTAGCAGATCGTCTAAACCATCGGCCAGCGGCGCTCTCCGGTGGCGAGCGTCAGCGGGTGGCCATCGCACGTGCGCTAGTGAACGAGCCCGCCTGCGTACTGATGGATGAGCCCACGGGCAATCTTGACCCGGATACGGCAGAGCAAGTGCTCGCGGCCATGAGTGCGCTCCGTGATCGCGACACAGCCTTTGTCGTAGTGACCCATGACCCGGCGATCGCCGAGCGTATGGATCGGCAGCTGACTCTCGCCAACGGGCGTCTGGAGGCGCGCTAGTGCCCTGGTCGTTACGCTGGAGCATCGCGCTGCGCCAGACGCTGGATCCGGGGAAGGGTTTGTCGGCTTTCTTATCCCGCGTATCGATTGTTGGTATGGCGCTGGCCATTGCGCTATTGCTGGCTGTGCAGTCTGTCATGAACGGGTTCGATCGGGAGATGCGTGAGCGGATTCTGTCGTTATTGCCCCATGTGCAGGTGACCACTCCGGGTGATGCAGGTCCCCTGAGAGATCTCACTGAAACGCTTGAGCAGGATCCTGACATCGTCTCGGTCAGACCCTTCATCCTCGCAGAAGCGCTATTGATGCGGGGTCAGACCGTGTCTGCGGTCCAGCTTACGGGCTTAGAGAGGTCGGCTCTGGCACCATACGAATTGCTACTGAAGCCGGGGGTGAGCGATTGGCACCCCGAATCACTGGTGCTGGGTGCCTCCATTGCTGAGCGTTTGAATCTCAACGTGGGTGATCGGGTGACCTTTATTGTGCCGGAGGAAAATCAGTCGGTGTATCAGCCGCTCAGCCTGCAACTGAGCGCCGTGCTGGATTCGGGAACAGAGCTCGATGAGGTGGTAGCACTGGTGCATCACGAGGCGCTCGGAGCGCTTGCTGCGGGCACCACTATCCGCCGAGGTGTGGCGGTTCAGCTTGAGGATGTTTTTACCGCGACCCGATGGCGCTGGGAGATCGCCCAAATGCTACCTTCGGATGTGAGGGTCACAGATTGGCGAGCGACCCATGGCAATTTGTATACGGCGATTCAGCTGTCACGAGATCTGATCGGCTTAATTCTCCTCATTGTGATTTTTGTCGCGGCGTTTAATGTGGTGTCGTCACTCATGTTGGTGGTGACGGACCGACGCAAGGCGGTGGCGATGTTAATGGCCATGGGCGGGAGACGCGCTGATATCACCGCCATATTTTTCCTGCAGGGTGGCCTGATTGGTGTGGTGGGCGCGATAGCAGGTGTCACATTGGGTTATGGGTTGGCAGTGAGTGCACCGGATCTCGCAGTGCTGCTTGAGCAGTGGTTGGGGGCGCCGTTGTTGCAGACTGATGTGTACCCCCTGGCCTTCGTGCCGGTTGATATTCGCTGGAGGGATGCTGCAACCACAGGTGGTGTTGCGATTGGCCTGTCTGTGCTGGCGGCGACGCTGCCTGCGTTACGCGCGGCATCTTTACCGGTGGCGGAGACGCTGGCTCACTGACGCCGCCGTTGACTGCGTGCCCGCCACTGGCGCTGCACGGCATTCCGCCACATCGTGTCGATCAACCAATACCCCAGTACCCCGCAGATCACGCCCATGATCTGGGATCCGACCAGCAGCGGCCACCAAATGTCGTCGAGACTCTGCACGAACCAAGTCCAGGAGGCTTCAAACTCGATCTCAATCGGTTCTGTGCCGAGTACCCAGGCGCCCAGCTTGTAGGCCGCATAGTAGATGGCGGGCATTGTCAGCGGATTGGTGATAAAGATTAGCGAAAAGCTCAGCGGCACGTTGGCAGTGAAGACGATAGCTAGCGCCACCGAGATAATCATTTGTCCCGGGACGGGTAGCATGGCGCAGTAGAGACCAATGCCGAACGCCTTCGCGGTTGTGTGTCGGCTGAGTTGCCAGAGATGGCTGTCTTCAACCCAGCCACCAAAAATCCTCAACGAACGGCTTTGCCGCACTTTGCTTGGCGTCGGAATCCATTTCCTGAGGCGTTTTTTGAGCATCCCGTTAGTGGCCGCGTCCTGATTGTGAGGCCCCATCATAGTCTGTCGTGAGTCATTTTTAACCAGTGATCTGCCGCAGATAGTGACAGTCTGATTGACTAAAGCCAGGATCTCGCGCGTTTACCTGAAACCGGGATTACTGGATTGAGGTGCTCATTGTCGATGTCGAGCCTGAAAGAGCGCCACCTCGCCGCGCTCTGTTCAGGTGTCGCTGCCAGTCTGATGTTGCCCGAACCGCGATGGGGGCTGCTTGGTCTCCTGCTTGTGCCTTGTGCGGTGCATTCCCAGACGCGAATGATCATCGCATTTGTAGCGGGGTTAGCCTGTGGCGCAACCAATGGCGCTTTGTGGTTGTCCCATCAGCTTCCTGAGGCGTGTCTGGGCAGAGAAGTGAGTCTGTCAGGCCGCATTGTGACGCTTCCTCGTGAACGGTTGCTCGGGACGGGGCAGCGACGGGTGACAGCACAAATGGAAGTCGCCCACGTGGACGACCCTCTCTGTGCCAGCCCGAAGAGGGTGAGGGTGACTCAATATCTCGAGGCCAGCGAGGCTGAGCAGGCTCTGCGGTACAACGCTCGTGTCAGTGGGCGCTGGCGGTTCAAACCGTTGGCTAGCCAGATGAATCCCGGTAGCCATCCCGATCAGGCCCATTGGGCGAGTCGCGGTATCGACGCCGCAGTGACCCCTATGGGTCAACTCAGCCAAACGCCCGTAAGTCAGCCCATCGCGAATTTCCGCTCGCAGATACTAGATGGGTGGGCAGACAGGGAGGGTGAGGGATGGGCAGCGATGCGGGCGCTGTTATTGGGGGACACTCGTTCAATGAGCCAGACCGTGTGGCGTGATCTACGGCATTTGGGTGTAGTGCACGTGCTGGTGATCAGCGGTCTTCATATCGGGTTGTTGGCATCACTGTGTCTTTTCCTATTTCAGTTGCCCCGGCGATTGGTTCGTATGCCTGGTGATCGCGGCGGCATGGCGTTCGCGTCGTTATCCGCCCTGATGGTGACCGGGTGTTATGCAGCCCTGGTGGGTGCCAGTTTACCGGTTATGCGCGCCTACTTGATGCTGGTTGCCGCGCAATTGCCACAGTTGCTCGGCTGGACGACGACGGGCCGGTACGGCTTGTTGTTGGTGATCAGCGCGATGCTGCTCTGGGACCCCAGAATATTGCTTGGTGCCAGCTTTTGGCTCAGTGCGGGAGCGACTTGGTTATTGGTCTCCACGCCCTCGCAGTCACTGGGCATCCGGTCACTGATCGCGATCCAGATCAAGATGATTGCTCTGATGTCACCCATTTCCCTGTTCTGGTTTAGCGAGACCAGCCTGTTGGGCCTTGCAACCAATCTGATTGTGGTGCCCGTGGTGACGATGATCATGGTGCCAGTGGGTCTGCTGGGCTTGATGTTGTTTGATGTGTCGCCCGCCCTTTCTGAGCGCCTGTGGTGGTGTGGTGCCGAGCTCTGGTTGCTATTGCGTGCCTGCTTTGACGGGGTATTGGCATGCTGCCGCACTTGGGCCGTGATCGCTGCGAGTCCGGGGATACTGGCATTCAGTCTTGGATTGCTTGCACTGGTTCTGTGGGGCGAATCTCGCCGCTATACGTCGGTAGCGTTACTGATCACTGCTCTTTTACCGTGGCCCGGGAGACCGGCATTAGCCGACAAGTCCATAACGCTTCTCGACGTAGGCCAGGGACTGTCGGTGGTGATTCATGTTGGCACGCGGACACTGGTCTACGACACGGGGTATGGCGAGCCAGAGGGATTCACACAGGCTGAGAAGGTTTTGCTTCCATACCTGGTCGATCGAGGAATCGAACGTATCGACACGCTGCTGGTCAGCCACGCGGATCGTGACCACAGCGGTGGCGCTCAGATTCTCCGAGACCATTTGCCCATCAAGCGATATCTTGGGTTTGGCGGTGAGTCGTGTCGCAATGGTGAACGGTGGATCTGGGGTTCGGTGGAATTTTTGGTCATCAACGGGCCGGGCCATTCGGAGCAGGATCGAAATGACGGTTCCTGTGGCTTGCTGGTCACAGCGCCCGGCCTTTCGATGTTGATTCCCGGCGATGTTTCCGCTGCTCGTGAGAGACAATGGGTGCGCTATTGGCGTGCAGAGCTAGCAGCGTCGATTCTCGTTCTTGCCCATCACGGAAGCCGCACCTCTAGCAGTCACGCGCTACTTAAGTGGACCGACCCAGAGTGGGCGTTGATCAGCGCCGGCAGAGGTAATGCTTTCGGTCACCCTCATCAGGAAGTGCTCGAAAGGGTCAATCGGAGCGAGCGGACGATCATGCTCAGCACCGCGACAAGCGGTGCAATCTCTATCCGCCTCGCAAAGGGTGGCAAACCTGAACTCATTCCAGCCCGCGGTCCATGGGCGCCATATTGGCTGAAATTGCCGTAAATACCTGCCAAAACCCTGTCTGGGGCTGACCTTGGCGGCTCGGTATACTCAACGTCTCTCAAGGAGGAATGTCTGTGTATCAAGTGTTGGCGGCGGGCGGCTGGGTCATGCCTTTTATCGTGGTGTGCTCGGTGTTGGCCCTGGCGATCTGTATTGAGCGGCATTTTGCGCTGAACAAGCGGCGGATAGCGCCACCGCACCTGCTTGCGACTGTCTGGCAACAATTAAGAGGCGAGGCGCTTGATGCCCAGCGACTCAAAGCCCTGCGTCAAGGTTCGCCCTTGGGTGCGATTCTTGCTGCGGGCCTTGCCAATCGGCATCAGGGTCGAGAGGTGATGCGCGAGAGTATTCGCGAGGCGGCATCCCATGTGATTCATCGCCTTGAGCGTTATCTAAACGCGCTGGGTACCATCGCCGCCATCACGCCGCTGATGGGCTTGCTGGGTACCGTGGTGGGCATGATTAGCGTATTTACCGAGATCACGACATACGGCACCGGTAACGCCAACGCGCTGGCTGGCGGCATTTCTGAGGCGTTGCTGACGACAGCGGCCGGTCTAGCGGTAGCGATCCCTGCGCTGGTCATGCACCGGCATTACACGGCGCGGATAGAATCGATCGTTGTCGATCTGGAGCGCGAGGCGATCAAGCTGGTCGACGCGTTGCATAGTAATCAGAAGACGGAATACGACCTGTGAACTTTAGGCAGCTGCGTCGACCTGAGGTCTCGATCAATCTAACCCCGTTGATTGATGTGGTCTTTTTGTTGCTGATTTTCTTTATGGTCTCCACCAGTTTTTCCGAGCTTACGCAATTGGTGGTTGATTTGCCGGAGGCCGAGGGAACACCTGCGACCACTGACAGCACGCTTTTGTTGGTTGTCGATGCAGCGGGGAACATGATGCTCAATGGCGAATTCGTGCCCAATGATGCGCGCGGACTGTCGGCAGCCCTGCGGAAGCAGTTGAGTGGCAATACTGACATTCCAGTGACCTTGTCGGCCGATGCGATGACCCCACATCAGTATGTGGTAACCGCAATGGATGTGGCGGCGCAGCTCAATATTACGCGCCTCACTATTGCGACAGAAAACGCTCGC
>CALKHC010000151.1 GCA_938091425.1 uncultured Luminiphilus sp.
ACAAAACCGTTGAAGCGCGCCGGCGTGACCTCCGCCACCGCTTCGAGCAGAGAAGTCTCGTCATAAAAACCAGTGCGGGTCAGGCTGGAAAGAGTTCTGCCTAGCTGCCTGAAGGGGAGCTCGCGCTTGCGGTTCTCGAGCCCGCGGACAAAGCGATCAATCGCCTGATCCAATGCTTGCTGGTCAGGGTTGATACGAAGTCCGGCCAGCGCCGCTGTCAGGAGTTGCGGTTGCTTATCAGTAAACCCCGAGATGGAGAGGCGCAGACCCTCATCGAGGCCTAGGCTGAGACCCATCCCCGCAATGCCGGCCTCGTTGATCAGCGCCGTTTGCTGCAGATTATATAAATCTGACCACAGCACCATCATGACCGCGGCATCAACACCCTGTTGGCGAAGCGGTGAATTCATGTACACCTGCGCGTAACCCCGCGGCAGATCAGCAAACGCCTCACTGCCCTGTAGCCAGACACTGAGACCCGGCTCATTAATGATCTCTCTGGGCTCGCTGGTGGTGTTCGACAGCTCAAACTGCTCGGGCAGCAAGCGGTTCTGTGCCGGTAGCGCGAGCTGATACTCGGCCGTCTGGGTTTTCAATGACTGCGCATCAGGCACGGCCAGCGGCTCAACCGCATATTGGCCCTCATAAAAATAAAGACGCTCGGACACCGCTTGCGCCTGATCGATTTCCCAAACATGAAGCCGCTCTGGCACCAGCTGTGCCAACACTGCCTCCACCGCTTCACGGTCGAACCCGGTGAACCGATAAGGTGCCTCGATAGCATATTGCGCAGGATAGGTTTGCATCGCCCGGGTCAGTTCGTGGGCGTAGCTGAAGTCATCCATTTTTTCGAGAAAGCGGAAACGATTTGCAAGCGAGGTGCCGAACTCCTCGGCATAGCGGTCATCGACGCCTTGCTCGCGAAGCATGTTGAGATACCCCAATAGCATGGCGGTAATGTCATCCCGATGCGCAAGGCCCTCGGGCGTCAGCTGCACAGAAAAAGTAAACAGCCCATAGTTCCCATACCGCGCGGGATCGGCGCTTACGATCAACGCGCTGGCCCAACCCAGATCCCGCAAACGCACCGCCGGCGTATCAGGCATCTCCGAGCCCAAAATGTACGACAGGTACTCACTGGGCTTGGTGTCATACAGATCGCTGTTGTTATCGATAATGAAATCGAGCCTGAGCTCGCGGGTGTCATCCTGAGGCGCATAGCGCACGCGCTTGGCACCGACCTCTGCAAAATCGATCGCGGCCGACATTTCAGGGCGCACTGCCTGCTTGTTGGGAATCTCGCCAAAGTGGGTCTCTGCGAGTTGCTGCAGTGCGGGCAAGGGGAGATTACCGATGAGTGATGCCTTCATTAGATTGGCGCTGTAGTACTGATCGAAAAATGCCACCGTGGCGGCGTGCAGGCCGCCCTCGGTTTTATCGGCCAGCGACTCGAGATTACCAATCTGGAAGCGGTTGGCAGGGTGATCGCCCAAAAGCTGGCGCGCCAGCCGGTAAGTAATGCGGAAATCCTGCTCGCGGCGCATCGACCACTCGGCATTCACCGCGTTCTTCTCCTTGTCGATGTAAGTGGGGTCCAGCAAGGGGTCGGTAAAGAAGCTCGAGAAACGGTCCAGTGCCTCGGGGAAGGCGTTGTTCTCAACCATCATCATGTAATTGGTGATATCGAGGCCGGTATAGGCATTGGTCATGCCCCCGTGCTCCGAGGTGAAGGCCATAAACCCATCGGGTTCTGGGAACTGCGCAGACCCCATGAAGAGCATATGCTCAAGATAGTGGGCCATGCCGGGATAATCCTCGGGGTCTGAAGCCGCACCCAAACCGACACTCAACGCTGCCGCCGATTTCTCCGCTGTGGGATCCGATACCAGCATGACTTCGAGCCCGTTTGCCAGCTCGATCAGATCGTATGCCCGATCATCATTGGGGCTCACAACGACCGCCGGCGCGATATTTTCTGGCGGATTGCCCGATTGGCCGCAGGCTATCAGCGCGACCCCCAGTGAGAGCGCACCGCACATCCGAATACATCGGGAGACACGCACCGGCAGAATACGCGCGAATAGCTGCACCAAATGGAGAGTAGACACGTCCGTGAATGATGTACTCATCTGTGAGGGTCTCTTTGTTAATTCATGGGAGTCATAGGACCACTAGATGGCCAGGCTGACAGAATAGCGTTGACCAGCGTTGCTAGAGGTATAGCGAAAAATACGCCCCACAACCCCCACAGCCCGCCAAAAAACAACACCGCGATCACGATGGCGACAGGGTGCAAGTTGACCGCCTCAGAAAATAGGAGTGGCACCAGCACGTTGCCATCGAGCACCTGTATCAATAGATAGGCACCAACGACCCAGTAGAAATCCGGCGTGACACCGAATTGAAAGTAGGCCACGACGACGACAGGAATGGTCACCAAAGCGGCGCCAATGTAGGGCACGATCACAGAGAGACCGACTAACAGCCCCAGCAACGCCGCATAGTTCAGGGAGAACACCGCAAAAACCAAGTAGGATGCGCCGCCAACGATCAACACCTCAATGCCCTTGCCCCGGGCATAGTTGGCGAATTGCTGATTCAACTCCACCCAGATCCCATCAAGCAACGGCCTTTTAGCGGGTAGGAAGCCGGCAAACCAGCCGGTCAACTGCTCACGGTCCTTGAGAAAGAAAAACACCATCAAGGGAATCAGGATGAGGTACACGATGGCCGCCAGCACACTGGGGATCGAGCTGAGACCCTTGGTCACCAGTAGCTGCCCCACCGAAGCCATCTCGGCCTGAATCGCAGCCGTGAGCTCGTTAACCTGCTGCTGGGTAAAAAAAACCGGGTACTCCTCAGGGAGTGTCACCAGCACCTTGCGCCACGCCTCGATTATCGCTGGGGCCTCGCGCACCAGGGCCACCAGCTGTCGCCAAACCAGCGGCGCCAGGCCGAACAGCACGGCAAAAAATCCACCAAGGAACAGTAACGTGGAAAACGCGACACTCAGCTCCCCGGGCAACCCCCGCTGCCTCAGGACATTGGTCACGCCCTGCATCAGATAAGCCAAAACGACCGCCACCAGCACCGGCGCAAGAATGTCGCCAAAAAACAGCATGACGGCAAAGGCCACCGTCAACATCACGAGCAGGATGACGGCTTCTTCCTCGCTCAGATAGCGCTGGTACCACCTCGTCAGAACTTCTTTCACGCTGGACTCCTTGATTCAGGCCTTGGTGATAGTCAGCCTCAGCACGGCATCGGGCAACCGCTCACAATCCACGACATGACCCGCCAAACGCGCAAAGCTCTCAAAGTCCCGCTCTGAGCCTGCATCAGTAGACAACACCTCCAATACCGCACCAGAGGGCAGCCCACTGAGCGCACGCTTGGCCATCAACAGCGGCATGGGACATTGCTCCCCCCGCGCGTCGACTGACTCGGCGGGTGGGGTTGGCTTAGGCATGAAGAGGGACCGTATCTTCAGGGGGCGGGGAGTATATCGCTTATTGCCTCAGGAGGGGTTCAGGAACGAATTTTCACACTCGCCATATGCTCCCGGCGACAGCCCAAGTAAGCTAGAGTGCATCCATGCTCCATCGCCTACCTATCCCAGTTCATCGAGTCTCTTTCCGCCTGATCTGCCTACTCCTGATCTGCGGCCTTGTGTTGTCGATGAATAGCCGGGCAGTGACCGAAGATCTCAAGATTCCCAATCTCGGCGAATCCAGCACCAGCCTGTTCTCCGCTGACTACGAGTATCAATTGGGTCGTATGTGGCTGCGCAGTTTCCGGGGACAGGCACCGCTGCTCAACGATCCACTGATGCACAGCTATCTGGAAAATCTGGTTTTCGAACTGGTGCAGCACAGTGAGCTTCAGGACCGCCGCATTGAGCTGGTGATTGTCGACAACCCAACGATCAATGCCTTCGCGGTACCCGGCGGAGTGATCGGTGTGCACAGCGGCTTATTCCAGTACGCCGAGACAGAGGACGAATTCGCAACGGTCATGGCCCATGAAATTGCGCACCTGAGCCAACGACACTTCTCTCGCCGCATGGAACTCGCGCAGGAACAAGGCCCGATGCAGCTGGCAGGATTGTTAGCCGGAGTGCTACTGGCCGCCACCGTCGGGACCGACGCAGGTCTTGCAGCCATGACAACCGCTCAGGGGCTCGCTCAAGATGCGCAACTTCGGTACAGCCGAGCCAATGAGGCCGAGGCGGATCGGGTGGGACTGCGCACGCTTTACAACGCCGGCATGGACCCCTACGCGGCGCCGCAGATGTTCGAGCGCATGTACGCCGCCACCCGCTACAGTCAGGGCGACCGTATCCCCGAATTTCTCCGCACCCACCCACTCTCGGAAAAGCGGATCTCCGACACCCGGGCTCGCGCGATGCAGTATCCGAAACGCATTCGGGCGGTCAGCCTCGACTACCAGCTGATGCGAGCTCGGGTCGCCGTTCAGGCCGCGCAAACCCCTGAGGAAGCTGTGGCAAGTTTCCGCTCGGCGTTGGAGGGAGAGTCGCTGTCTCAAGAGGCCACCACCTATGGTTTGGTGCTGGCGCTCACGGCTGCGGGACGCGCCGACGAGGCGGCGCTGGCACTGGACAGTATCTGGTCAGGCAACAGTGATCGGATCGAATATGTGATTGCAGATGCAGAAATTGATGTCGCCCGCGGCAATGCGGGCCGGGCGGTAGCCACGCTGGAGCGGCGCCTCGAACTCTCGCCTGGCAACCACCCACTGACCATGTCCTACGCTAACGCACTGCACCAGGCCGGCTCCCCTCATCTGGCAGAGGAGGTGCTCATCGAGCAGTCCCGCCGGGTGAGCAACGATCCGGGCTTGTGGTACTTGCTGGCGGAGGTTCAGGGATTGGCCGGCAATATCGTGGGGCTACATCGCTCCCGGGCCGAGTACTTCATTTTGGTCAACGCGCTGGATGCTGCTGAGCGACAGCTGAGTTATGCCTCGAATCTGGTCGGCAACGACTTCACCACCTCCTCGCTGATCAATGAACGGCTCAGAGATATTCAAGACATGCGCGCCGAAATGGACAGCGGCTGAGGTCTGACACGACCGCTATGGCCTGAGGCTCTCTGCAAAAGCCAGCATGCGCTCCAACGGCTTCATGGCCTGTATCGCCAAGGCCTCTGGCACCTCAATTTCATTGTCGTCGCGATCGAATACCGCAGCCATCGCTTCCAGATCGTTCATTGCCATCCAAGGGCAATTGGCGCAGCTACGGCAGGTGGCCCCCTGCCCGGCCGTGGGTGCAATGATGAAGGTTTTGTCGGGAGCGGCTTGCTGTAACTTGTAAAAAATTCCTTGATCAGTCGCGACAATAAACGTCTGCTGCGGCATCTCACAGGCTGCGCGGATGATTTGGGTGGTCGACCCCACCCGATCTGCCAATTCGATTACGGCGGCGGGAGACTCGGGGTGCACCAGTACCGCAGCATTCGGATGGACCTGCTTAAGATCGCGGATGCCCCGGGCTTTGAATTCCTCGTGCACGATGCAGGCGCCATCCCACAACAGGACATCAGCCCCCGACTCGCGCTGCACGTAATCTCCAAGGTGACGATCCGGTGCCCAGATGATGGCCTTGTCCTGCTCTGCGAGATGCTCGGCCACATCGAGCGCAATACTCGAGGTCACAACCCAATCCGCCCGAGCTTTGACCGCCGCCGAGGTGTTGGCGTAAACCACCACCTCGCGGTCAGGGTGAGCGTCACAAAATGCGGAAAACTCGTCGATCGGGCAACCCTCATCGAGGGAGCAAGTGGCCTCCAGGGTGGGCATGAGCACCCGCTTGCCGGGCGTCAGGATTTTGGCTGTCTCCCCCATAAACCGCACACCGGCGACAATCAGGGTCTCGGCAGGGTGATCTCTTCCGAAACGTGCCATCTCGAGGGAGTCCGACACACAGCCACCGGTTGCCTCCGCCAGAGCCTGAATCTCAGGCGCCGTGTAGTAATGCGCCACAATCACAGCATTGTGGGCCTTCAAATGTCCCCGAATGGTGCCCTCGAGGGCCGCCTTTCTCGCCGCTGACAACTCAGCCGTCTGTCGACCATCGAGATGCGACTGAACCTGAGCGCGAATCTGCTCGAGTTTTTCCTCAGCTATGGACATAAAAATCGGAACGCCTGAATCTTCTTCAACCCTAGCATAGTCACCACAATGGCATCTGGATCACCGGTTTTGAAAACGCGGAGCGCGCTTTTCTCTCTGAGCCATAATGCCCTCCTGAACGTCTTCAGAGCCAGTGCATGCCTCAGCCAAACTGTGCGCTTGCTCTCGGTTCAACGCGCCCGCCTCTAGTTGGCGAATGATATCGAGCATGCTGGCTACGGCCATCGGTGCCAGCGAAAGCAGTGATTTGGCACAGTCGCCAGCGGCCTCTCGCAAGTCGCCTTCAGGGTGGACCGCATCCACCATCTTAAGTGACAGCATATCTTCTGCTGTAAAAGTTTCAGCAGCCACCAATACCCGCCGGGCCAGTGGGGGGCCCAGTCTTCGAGTCAGGCGTTCGATCCCCTCGACCGGATAGCACAGCCCGATCGCAGCGGCAGGAATGCGCAATACGATGCCCTCTCGGGCAAGCCGGAAGTCACAGCTCAGAGCCAGTTCCGCTCCGCCACCAAACACATTACCTGTGAGAACAGCGACGGTAGGGATCGGCAGCGCGGCAATCTGATTGGTGACTGACTGGAAGCGATCGCCATTCAAGGAACCATCAAGAATCTGCGTCAGATCTGCACCGGCGCAAAAGATTCGATCGTCTGAGGACGTCACGACCAAGACCCTCGTTTCCGCAGACAATGAACCAAGGGCGCGCTCTATGGCATCAAGTTCAGCCGCCCCCAGTGCGTTGCGGCGCGATGGATTGTCGAAGGTTAGCGTGGCGATACCCTGCTCTTCCACAAACGAAATAGTGTCGGTCACGAACGCCTCACATGGGCAAAATCGGGGGCCGAGTGTCGCACAGACCATCGATCAGGCCCATAGAAACGGCTGCAATCGCCCTTATCAGATCAAGCATACGGCCCATTTTCCGCCATTTTTACAGCCGACCAAACATAAATTCCGTGGACAGGGTCAGTAAAAATACTTAAAGTTCAAATTATCGAATTCTGAGAATGGCTCGTTTAGAGCCTGCGTTACTCAAGGATATTTTGGACACCTCGACCCCCGCCAACCGCTCTCCTTTCAGTCGTGGCCTGCAACGCGAGACCAAGCGCGCGGCCGTGTTGTCGTGTGCGGCAAAACTGTTCAATACCAAGGGGGCACGCTCCACTACCTTGGCCGATGTGGCCAGCCGACTGGGGCTCACCAAAACCAGCCTGTACTACTACGTTGCCACCAAAGAAGATCTGATCTACCAGTGCTACGACGCCAACATGCGGCAAGCCCATGATCAGCTCAATCAGGCGGAACTGGCTCATGAGCGCGCGACAGACTGTTTGATGGCGTTTTTGGAGAGCCAGATCAATACCACGCTACGCTCCCTCGACGGCGAGGGCGATTTTTATGCCGCCCCCCTCGAGGTGGCCTCACTAAAAGCCGAGCATCGCGAGTTACTCGAGGAAGAATATCGCCGGCTTCTGAGACGGCTGATTGATCTGCTGAACCGGGGGATAGAGGCGGGACAGATCCGGCCCTGCAACCCCGTGGTTACCATTCGCGCGATCGTCGGCGCACTGGACTGGTCGTTCTATTGGCTCTATGAAATGCCACGCGAGCAGGCGCGAGGGGTAGTGAATGTATTGCGTGATCTGCTTACCCACGGGCTCCTGTCATCGCCCGAGCGGCCGGCGGGCGGCGACGCGGCGACGATCCCACCGCTCTCTGCTGAGGATGAAGCCTTTGACCGTGAGGCACAGAACCGACTCAAACAGGAAGCGTTTCTCAAAGCCGGCACCCGCTGCTTTAACCAAAAAGGCTTTAGCGGGACGTCCCTCGATGAAATCGCTGAGCAACTGCAGGTCTCCAAAGGGGCTTTCTATTATCACTTTGCCAATAAAGAGGCCCTGCTGACCCAGTGTTTTGACTACACCCTTGACCGGTTGGAACAGGTCGTCGCGCGCATCGAGCAATTAGACGCGCCCCCAGCCGCGAAGCTCGAGGCAGCCTGCCGGCATATCTTTGCGCTGCAAAATTCTGATCAGGGCCCGCTGGTGCACTTCAACGCCATCACCGCCCTGCCACCCGACGTACGTCAGCGCCTGCTGGCAAGGCTGGCTTCTGTTCACGCGACGCTGGAAGACTACGTGGCGCAGGCTGTTAGGGAGCGGCAGTTCCGGGAAATACCCTCTGGGATCGTAATTCAACTGCTGACCGGCGCCCTGAACGCGGCCATGGATCTGGATGCGTGGCAATCGATTGATGACATCAACCACAGTGCAGGCGAGTATTTCTCCGTGTTTTTTTCCGGGCTGGCCTCGCCCATACCTCCGCAGTAAGGATTTCCCGTGACCAGCTTTATCGAAGTGCTCGAGCAAATCGCGCCGCGCCAAACTGACGAATTGTCTTTTATCGGCGACAGCCTCTTGCCACAACATCGGATCTTCGGAGGGCAGGTGGTCGCCCAGTGTCTGATGGTTGCCAACCAGACGGTGGCGGCTGGACTCAATGCTCATAGCCTACACGCCTACTTCCTCCGTGCCGGGGATCCGTCCATTCCGATTGATTTTGAGGTAGATCCCATCCGGGACGGGCGATCCTTCTCAACCCGCCTCGTTGTGGCCCGGCAAAAAGGTGAAGCGATTTTCAACACGTCGATCAGTTACCACTGCGAAGAAGAGGGCGTCAGTCATTGCTTCACTGCGCCGGAGGTTCCTTCGCCACACTCTGAGGCAGACGATCTATCGGGTTTTCGTGGATTTACCTCCAAGCCCAGTGACCCTAATCTGATGGAGCTGTATCAGATCGACCGGCAACGAGTGACGGAGTACCTAGCCGAGGAGCAGCCACCACTGGGACGCTCCTGGTTCCGCGTCGTGGGCCCGCTACCCGACGACCGCGCCACTCATCAGGCAGCGTTGGTGATGATCTCCGATTACTCTTTGCTGAGCACGGTGTTCTACCCGCACCCCTATTCCAATCCATTCAAACATTTCATGGCGGCCAGTCTTGATCACGCCATCTGGTTTCATCACCCGGGCAAGATGGATGACTGGGTGCTCTATGACTGCGACACCCCAAGAGCGGGGGGCGGCAGAGGTTTCAGCAGGGGATTTTTGTGGTCGCAGGATGGCACCCTGCTCGCTTCAACCGCTCAAGAATCGTTGATGCGAATCAAACGGCGTTAATTGGCAAAGCCCTAGTTCACAACACTTTCCAGCATCTCGCCGCGCTGCACCCAATGCCAGCGGTCATGGTCCACTCGCAGGTGGTGCACTGACCCATTAGCAGGTACACACTGGAGTACAGCATCGTCTCCGCTCATGCGCGCCGCCACCGTATTGATCACCAAAAAATGCGAGAAAATAACGGTCGGAACTTGAAGTGCCTGGATAGCCTTAACAATATCGCGCTGCCAGTCATGAACCGATTCAGGTAGCTCACTCCATCGGCCTTTCAGCACCCGCTGTATCCAGTCTTTGCGCTCATTAAGCTCACCCGGCGAGGGCAGCTCGATGAAGCGGCTATCGATGTCGAGGGCGCCCTCTCGCAGTGCAGCAAAAGGCTCGCCCGTCTGTATGGCACGCAACTTGGGGCTGGTGAGCAACTGAGCGTGATTCGGCACCTCTCGCGCCAAGTATCGAGCACTCTGCGCCGCCTGTTCCCGGCCCCGCGTAGAGAGCGGAGGGTCCGTATCCTGATCAAACGACGCTGCCGCTTCTCCATGACGCACCAGCCAAATATCACTCACCAGCGCGCCTCAGCGATAAGTAACCAGCGCCTCTCCCAACTGCTGGCTCAGCAGTTGCAGGTGCGCGGTATCATTGAAGTTAGACAGCGAGGTTCTGCCTCGTGAAAAAATGAGGCGCGTAATAGAGCAGTTGAAGACCGGCTCATAGAATCCGTAAATCTGATCGTGGGGTACACCCAGCACCCAACTGACTGCCGTGGCAATCGTGCCGCCCGAGGTAAAGATAGCGGTGTCGCTTCCGCTATCCGCCTGCTCCATCGCCTCCTCCAAGGCACCGCGAACACCCGCGAGGTAGTCCGGCCAGGACGCGGTGTTGGCGAGCTCTGGGCAATTGGGGGACACCCACGCGTTGAATACCGCTTGTATCACTTTCTGATACTGCTTACTGTCGCTGCGGCCGGCTTTCACACGTTCAGCGAACGCCGCATCCTGCTCACACAGAATCGGTAACAAGGCCGCAATCTGGCCCTCGTTGTCGACCTCGTTCAGACGCGGATCGATTCTGAGCGCTGCAGGCTCAGGCTGACTGGCCAGTACACGCTGCCCAGTTTCCTGTTGCCGCGACAGATCGCCACTGACCGCCTGTGCGAAGTGGAGTCCAACGTCGGCAAAGAAACGGCCTGATACATCTGCCTGCCGCTGTCCCAACGGCGAGAGCTGATCGTAATTGGCGCTGCCAAAAGACGCCTGGCCGTGCCGAATGAGATAGAGAGAGGCCATGTTTACGCCACCTGCTGTCTTTGCGAGAACCGTACTCGCCGTGGATAGGGGTAAAAATCTTCAACGACACCGCCGCGGAGCTGCTCTTGCTGCCTGATCCAGTAGTCCGCGTCATATAAGTCTGCATGCTGCGCATCAAATGCGGCGCGGGCACGCGCATTACCGGAGAAGAACAGCCGGAACTCCTCCGGAAAAATATCTTTGGGACCTACTGAATACCAGGGCTTGTCTGACATCTCATCCATCTCATCGCGAGGTGGCGGTATGCGACGAAAGTTGCAGTCGAGAAGCGGTTCAATTTCATCGTAATCGTAAAACACCACTCGCCCGTGGCGGGTCACGCCAAAGTTCTTCAGCAGCATATCGCCCGGAAAGATATTTGCCGCGGCCAGTTGTTTAATAGCGTTGCCATAGTCATTCATGACCTCGTTCACTTCGTCATCAGAGGCCTCCTGTAAATACAGATTAAGCGGGTTCATGCGCCGCTCGACATAACAGTGTTTGATGATCAGTGCGCGGCCATTGATACGTAACTGCGAGGGACAGGTCGCAGACAGCTCTTTCATCAACTCATCAGAAAAGCGACTGGCGTCAAACACCAGGTTGTTGAATTCCTGAGTATCGGCCATACGACCGGCACGGTCCCACCGCTTCACCAGATGATACTTGTCCTTCACGATCTGGTGAGTCACCTCCTTGGGCGGCGTAAAGCGATCCTTGATGATCTTGAAGACATATTCATAGGAGGGCAGCGTGAACACCGCCATCACCATGCCTTTGATGCCAGGTGCCACGATGAACTGGTCGCCAGTCGAGCGGATGTGGCGAGTCGAGGTCCGGTAAAAGTAGGTTTTGCCGTGACGGAAGTGGCCGATCGAACTGTAGATCTCTGAAATCTCTTTCTTGGGCATGAGCTGCTGCAGAAACAACACGTATTGGGACGGAGTCGAGGCGTCGACCATAAAATAGCTGCGAGTGAAGGAGAACAAGAGGCTGACCTGATCCGGACCAAAAAGAAACGCGTCCACATAAACCGCTGGCGCCTGTTTTGAGTCGTTGTGCAACAAAGGCAACACGAAAGGCATTTGTTCTCCCCCCGCATAGAGACGCCCTACGATATAGCTCGCCTTGTTCCGGAAAAAGTGGTGTTCCAGCACCTGTAACTCAATGTTTGGATGCGTCACGTCAAACCGGTGTGCAAGGTGGCGATCTATCGCCGAGGTAATGCTGTTTACGTCTCGAGCAAGGTCCTCATAGGGAATGTTGAACGCAAAATCTTCAAGGAGTTGTGTAAACGTCTGACCGAGGTCCTCGCCGATCGGGTAACGATTCACCACCCGCCCCATATCGACCGGCGGTACGTCACCCTGAGGCGAAAATACGAAGGCGTACTCGTTGCGAATCGAACGGTGGCCAAAGTGGGAATTAAAAATGGAGTTATAAAAGGTCTCGGCAATTTCGAAATTGGTCATTCCCTGAACCAATTCGGCATAGAGCGCGCGCGTGCCTGCCCAGAAGGTCAGGTCTTCAATCTCATCCCCGGCGATGAGGCGGGCCACATCGAGGGTCTCCATAACCGTCTCTTTATAGATGTCGATACGCCGGCTAGAGATATCCTGCATGCTCGGCCACTCCGCCCTTTCAAAACGGGTGCGTGCCGCCAAAGTAATATTTTCGAACTCAGCGAAATAGGCGTAAAAACCGTTGAGGATGACCCGGGCGAAGCGCTGCTGTTTGTCCACTGGAGACCCTTGGGAAATGGTCAGGGCAGTGTAGGTGGGCGCATGCTCCGGCGCAATTTCCGCATCCCGCCGATCCAGCGGTTGTAGTTTTGCCCCTTATTGCGATGGTACTGCTCGACCTGCTCATGAGGCAGAATCAAAAAGGATTCCTCGCGCAACCCCTGAACCACAGCTTCAGCTACCTGCGCAGGACTGAGTATCCCGTCCAGGCCCGCCGTGCCGCCATCCGTGCCGCCCAGCATCGCAGTATCGACCGCCTGTGGGCAGAGGCAGCTCACCTTGACGCCATCGTCACCGTGAGTAATCGCCAGTGATTCAGCGAAACCAATCGCGGCGTGCTTGGTTGTGGCGTAAGCAGCCGTATAGGGCTGAGTCAGCAAGCCTGCGGCAGACACAGTATGGAGAAAATATCCGTCACCACGTCGGATCATGTCGGGCAGACAAGCCCGCGCCGCATAAATATGCGCCATCACGTGGATTTCCCAATTGCGCTGCCAGACCTCATTGGGACTGGAAGTGGCCCAGAAATCTCCGTCATCAAGATTCAGGATGCCCGCGTTGGAACAAAACAGATCTATCTGGCCAAACTCCGCTTCGGTCTCGGCCACCATGGCCGCGAGAGCAGCCTCGTCACTGACATCCAGCGCGTAGCTTTTGCCACCTACCTCTGCTGCAAGATCTGCCGCGACATCGCCATTGAGGTCAGCGATAACCAAACCGCGAACCTCTTCCTCCCTGAACCGTCTGCAAAGGCCGGTCCCAATCCCACTGGCACCGCCCGTTACAACAACGACCTTGTCTCGTAGCTCCATGGTCAGGCAGCGAACGCCGTCTCGATGAAACGGTTGCGATGGTAGGTACCATCACCAAAGGTGGTATTGATCATCATCAGTCGCTTGGCGTAATGGCCAATATCCAGCTCATCGGTCATGCCCATACCACCGTGCATCTGGATCGCCTCGCCAAAGACGTGCTTCGCGTTGCGGTCGATCAGGACCTTGAGCGCATGAACGGTCTCGGCTGCCATTGCCGGGTCCTGCTTGTACTCACAAAGCGCCTTAAACAACAGCGATTTGCTCTGCTCGTAGGCCATCATGGTATCGACCATGCGATGCTGCAGCGCTTGATAGGAACCGATCGCCACACCGAATTGCTCGCGGGTCTTGGTGTACTCAAGGGTCTTGGCATTAAGCACACCCATGATGCCCACGGCCTCTGCGGCGAGTGCAATGATCGCCTCGTCGGTCAGTGCCTCGACCACTGACAGCGCACCGCCCTCCTCGCCGAGCGGCGCTTCCGCACTCACCGAGACGTCCTTGAAGGTGATGTTGGACACACGCTGACCGTCCATCATCGGGTAGCTCATTTTATCGACACCGGCAGCCGCCGCATCGACGATGAACAGTGACAAACCGTCTCTGTCTGACTGGTCTCCGGAGGTTCGGGCCAGTACAACAAGATGATCGGCCTGCTCGCCATTGAACACCACCACTTTTTCACCGTTCAGGACATAACTGTCGCCAGATTTTGCGGCAGTCGTCTGACAATCTTGCAGCGCAAAGCGGCTTTGACGCTCGACGTAAGCAAAGGCGCCCAGCACGTCACCACCAATAATGCGCGGCAGCCACTCCGCTTGTTGCGCCTCGCTCCCGGCACGCTTGATCAGCCCGCCAAACAGCACCACGGTGGGGAAGTAGGGCTCGACCACAAGACCTTTGCCCAGCTCTTCCATCACCACTGACAGATCAACGATATTGCCGCCAAAACCACCATGCTCTTCCGCAAAGGGTATCGACAGCCATCCCAACTCGGCAAACAACTTCCAGTTATCGCGGCTAATACCCTGATCAGAGGCAACGATGGCCTTGCGGGTATCCCAGTCATAATCATCCTGCACAAACCTGGCGATCGAATCGCGGACCATTTGTTGCTCTTCTGAAAAATCAAAATTCATTGTTTAAGATCCTCTCACTCAAGGCCCAGTACATATTTGGCGATGATGTTTTTCTGCACTTCGTTGGAGCCACCGTAGATGGTGGCCGCTCGGCCATACATGTAAGCAAGACGCGCATCGGTCGCGAACTCATGGCCCAATGCCTCTGGGTCAAGGTCCGTAGGCAATACGCCCTGATAATAGGCCGCGATCTCCATCAGCATCTCTTGGGTTGCCTGCTGGAGCTCGGTGCCTTTGATCTTAAGGAGCGATGATTCCGGCCCCGGGAAACCCCCTGCGGCCTGCGTCGCCAATGTGCGCAGCTCAGTGAACTCGAGCGCCATCAATTCAACCTCGATATCCGCCAAACGCTGCTGAAAACCAGGGTCATCTATAAGGCGTTGCCCCCCGTTTTCGTCCTTCGCGGCCACTTCCTTGATCACACGCACTGCGCGCTTCACATCCGCCACGCCGGCAATACCTGTGCGCTCATGAGCGAGCAGCGCCTTCGCAACCGTCCAGCCCTTGCCAATCTCACCCACCACATTCTTGGCCGGCACACGGACATTGCTGAACTCGACTTCATTCAAGCTGTGATGGTTATCGATCGAGATAATTGGATTGACCTTAATGCCCTCACTCTTCATATCAATCAGGATAAAAGTAATACCTTCCTGCTTTTTACCCGAGTTATCGGTGCGCACTAGGCAGAAGATCCAATCCGCGTACTGAGCATAAGTTGTCCAGATCTTGGCGCCATTGATGATGAAATCGTCTCCATCGCGCTCCGCTTTGGTTTTCAGACTCGCCAGATCTGACCCGGAACCCGGCTCCGAGTAACCCTGACACCACCAGTCTTCACTCTTCAGAATGCGCGGCAGGAAGTAGTCTTTCTGCTCATCGGTGCCATAGGCCATGATGACGTTGGCAACCATGACGAGGCCAAAAGGAATCACATTGGGGATGCCCGCCAACGAGCGCTCGGTTTCATAGATATACTTCTGCGTGGCCGTCCAACCTGTCCCGCCGAATTCGGCCGGCCAGTTGGGCGCAACCCAACCCTTTTCATAGAGCTTGCGCTGCCATTCTTCAGCACCTTCTTTATGATTGGAGCGCATTCGCGCCCGCAGCTCAGGCGTGTACGCCTCCTCAAAAAATCCGCGAACCTCGTCGCGAAAAGCCAGATCTTCGGGTGAATATGCAGTGTCCATGAATTACCTCGCGGCAGATAGCGCCCACCCGAGCTGAGTCGATTGGGCTGTTTTTGAATCTTGAGTATGTTTTCTGAATAAAGAGAATGTAGGCAACTTGGGGGGGTATTGCAACCCTGCCAAGGGGCCGAATCGCCATTATTCAATCCATAAATGGGTCAATCCATCAATGAGTCAGTGCATCAATGACTCAATACATCACCGAAAACAGCTTGCGCTGGTACTCCGCCGCCAACGGGTCGCCCTTGCCGATGGTCGCCAGTGTATCCAGAAACACCTTACGCGCCTCGCCGTCGTTGAAATCCCGGTCAGCGCGAAGCACGATCAAGAGATGCTCAAGCGCATCGCGGTACTGGGCCGCCTGACTGAGCTGGATGGCCAGTTGTATACGGGTCGCGTGATCGTCAGGGTCAGCCGTCATGGCCGCCTCTAGGGCCTCCACTTCGGGAGATCGGGCGGCCTCTCGACCCAGCTGAATCTGGGCCAGCAACTGCTCATAACGGGCGTCCTGATCCGCCAGGCGAATTTCCTGCAACAGTGTTTCTGCGTCATCCAGCCGGTTGGCGGTTAGCAACGCCGCCGCATACGCGAGCGTCAGATCCAGTTTCTTACCGGATTCCTCCCAAGCAGTTCGGTAAAGCGCCAACGCAGCGGGGACGTCGCCATCCGCCAGCAACTGCTCAGCCTCAACCAGCGCATCGGCCTGTGGCGACGGCAAATGTTTGTCCAGCATTTCGCGCACGGCAGACTCGGGTTGGGCGCCAGAGAAGCCATCAATGGGCTGCCCCTCTTTAATCACCATCACCGTCGGCAGGGAGCGTACCCCCAACTGTTGGGCCAACATTTGCTGTTCATCAGCGTTGACCTTGGCCAGCAGAAAAGCGCCCTGATACTCCGTGGCCAGCTTCTCCAGGATCGGCATGAGTTGTTTACAGGGGCCGCACCAGTCAGCCCAGAAGTCGACGACCACCGGTCGCGTCATCGATTCTTCGATCAATAACTGCTGGGCATTACCCTCGTCGATCTCGACAATATGCGCAGAAGCGTTCATGTTTTGGATTCCTGGCCAGCCAGCACGTCCTGCATGTCGTAACAGCCTGAAGGCTGATCGACCAGCCAGCAAGCCGCCTGTACAGCACCCCCTGCGAAAGCCATTCTCGAGCTGGCGCGATGAGTAATCTCCAGACGCTCGCCCTCACTGGCGAAAATAATGGTGTGATCACCGACAATGTCACCGGCACGGATAGTGCTGAAGCCGATAGTGTTGCGATCCCGCGCACCGGTTCGACCTTCCCGACCATAAACGGCGACTTGGGAAAGATCCCTGCCCAGCGCCTTGGCCACGACCTCTCCCAAACTGAGCGCCGTGCCGGATGGCGCATCAATCTTGTGACGATGGTGTGCTTCGACAATCTCGATATCGGCACTATGGCCAAGCGCCTTTGCTGCCGCCTCTGCCAATCTGAAGGTGAGATTCACGCCCGGCGCAAAATTCGACGCCTGACAAAAGGGTATGCCGGCTGTAGTGGCAACGAGCGCTCGTGCTTGCTCATCGGAAAAGCCAGTCGTGCCGACCACCATCGGCAGGGCACGGTCGGCGCAGATCGCCGCCTGCACCAGCGTCGATTCCGGCACAGTAAAGTCGATCAGCACATCGATTTGCTCAGCCACTGCTGAGAGGTCCGCGGTAATGCTGACTCCAGAGGGGTCAGCGCCCAGCAGTTCGCCCATATCGGCGCCTAACAGGGTCGACTCTGGCCGCTCGATCGCTGCGGTTAGCGCGGCAGGCGTGTCACTGTCTGCAATCGCTTGAGCCAACATGCGGCCCATGCGGCCTGCTGCGCCCGTGATACCGATTCGCACTGTCATCCCGTCATTCCGTCAAAAAAGTTTTTGACCCCTTCAAACCAGCTACTCTGGCGCGGGGACTGCTGCTCGCCACCCGCTTCCAAAGCGCCACGAAATTCCTCAAGGAGATTACGTTGTTCCGTGGTGAGATTCACTGGCGTCTCCACCACAGCCCGACACAACAGATCCCCAACAGGGCCCCCTCGCACCGGCTTCACGCCCTTACCGCGAAGTCGAAACATCTTGCCGGTCTGGGTCTCAGAGGGAATCTTTAATTTGACACGCCCGTCCAGTGTGGGCACCTCCAGCTCGCCGCCCAGCGCGGCGTCGGCAAAACTGATGGGCACTTCGCAATAGAGATGCCGTCCGTCACGCTCAAAGAGCGGGTGCTGCCGCACGGCGATCTGAACAAACAGATCGCCCGGCGGTCCGCCCGCAGGCCCGGCCTCGCCCTCTCCACTTAAACGAATACGATCACCGGTATCGACACCCGGCGGCACTTTAACCGACAGGGTTTTGGTCTTTTCTAGTAGCCCCTGGCCGCGACACTCGATGCAGGGATCAGAAATGGTCTGGCCCCGACCCCGACACTTGGGGCAGGTCTGCTGTACTTGGAAAAAACCCTGCTGGGTGCGGACTTGACCTGAGCCACCGCAACTGCCGCAAGTAACGGGACTACTGCCCGGCTTGGCGCCGCTGCCGTCGCAGGGTTCGCAGTGCTGTAGAGAGGGCACACGAATCTCTGCGGTAGAGCCTCGAACGGCCTCCTCTAGAGACACTTCGAGGGTGTAACGCAGATCCGATCCGCGCTGCGGCCCCTGTCGGCGCCCGCCACCCCCGCCAAAAATATCGCCAAATACATCACCGAAAATATCCGAGAAGCTACCGCCCTGAAATCCGCCGCCCCCCATGGCAGAGTCGACTCCGGCATGCCCAAACTGATCATAGGCACCCCGCTTCTCACCATCGGACAAGATCTCGTAGGCCTCAGTAGCCTCCTTGAACTTGGCATCTGCGTCCGCATCGTCCGGATTGCGGTCCGGGTGATACTTCATGGCAATGCGGCGATAAGCCTTCTTGATGTCGGGCTCGGAAGCGGAACGGTCCACCCCCAGCACGTCGTAATAGTCGCGTTTCGACATAATTTCGGCGTGGGCTCTCTCGAGCGCCTCGCTCCCTCTCTAAAAACGGACGCGGGTGACATGGTGATAGCCATGACCCGCGCCTGGTTCGCCTCCAGTCAGGAAGGCGTTTCAGAGCTTCGCCCGAGCGAGCTCTGTTTTTCTATATAGGCGTTAAGCGCGCTTGTCGTCTTTGACTTCCTCAAACTCGGCATCGACAACATCACCCTGGTCCGCCTCGTCCGGCTGGGCTTCAGCACCTTCGGCACCCTCAGCGGCACCCTCAGCCTGCTGCGCCGCATACATCTTCTGTGCAACGCCTCCAGTCGCCTCAGTCAGCTTAGCAGTGGCGGCCTCCATCGCGGCTGCATCATCGCCTTTGACCGCCTCCTCCACCTCAGCAATAGCCGCTTCGATGGCAGCGCGCTCGTCGTCCGTGGCGTGCTCTCCCGCCTCTTCAAGGGTCTTGCGTGCGGCGTGCACCATACCATCAGCCGTATTGCGCGCGGCCACGAGTTCTTCGAACTTCTTGTCCGCATCAGCATTGGCCTCAGCATCCTGCACCATTTGGTCGATCTCGTCCTCAGAAAGGCCACCCGAAGCAGTAATGCGAATCGACTGCTCTTTACCAGTGGCTTTGTCCTTCGCCGAGACATTCAGAATGCCGTTGGCGTCTAGGTCAAACGTGACCTCAATCTGTGGCATACCGCGCGGGGCGGGAGGAATATCGGCAAGGTCGAAGCGGCCCAGCGACTTGTTCTGTGTCGCCTGCTTGCGCTCGCCCTGCACCACATGAATAGTCACTGCGGTCTGGTTATCCTCAGCCGTCGAGAAAACCTGCGACTTCTTGGTCGGAATCGTGGTGTTCTTCTCGATAAGCGGCGTCGCTACACCACCCATTGTCTCGATACCGAGTGTCAGCGGCGTGACGTCAAGGAGCAATACGTCTTTGACATCGCCTGCGAGTACCGCGCCCTGAATCGAGGCGCCCATTGCGACGGCCTCGTCGGGGTTCACGTCTTTGCGGGATTCCTTACCAAAAAAATCAGCAACCGCCTGCTGCACCATCGGCATACGGGTTTGTCCGCCTACCAGAATCACATCTTGAACCTCGGAGGGTGACAGGCCAGCGTCGTCCAGCGCGATCTTCACGGGCTCAAGCGAACGCTTGACCAGATCCTCGACCAGCGACTCCAACTTGGAGCGGCTTAGTTTGACCACAAGGTGCTTGGGACCCGTGGCATCCGCCGTGATGTAGGGCAGGTTCACTTCGGTTTGTTGCGAGCTCGACAGCTCGATCTTGGCCTTTTCTGCCGCTTCCTTCAGGCGCTGCAGGGCCAGGGGGTCGTTGTGCAGGTCGATGCTGTTCTCTTTCTTGAACTCATCCGCCAAGAATTCGATCAGTCGCAGGTCGAAATCCTCACCACCGAGGAAGGTATCGCCATTGGTCGCCAACACCTCGAACTGGTGCTCGCCGTCGACTTCTGCGATTTCGATAATCGAGATATCGAAGGTGCCGCCACCCAGATCATAAACCGCTACCGTGCGGTCACCCTGAGCCTTATCCATGCCGTAAGCCAATGCCGCGGCAGTGGGCTCATTGATGATGCGCTTGACCTCTAGACCCGCGATGCGGCCGGCGTCCTTGGTCGCCTGCCGCTGGGAGTCATTAAAGTACGCAGGGACCGTGATCACAGCCTCGGTTACCGCCTCACCAAGATACTCTTCAGCAGTCTTTTTCATCTTGCGCAGCACTTCTGCCGACACCTGCGGCGGGGCCATCTTGTCATCGTTCACCTGCACCCAGGCGTCACCGCTGTCTGCCTTGACGATCTGGTAGGGCACCATCTTGATGTCCTTTTGCACCACATCATCCTCGAAGCGACGACCAATCAAACGCTTGACTGCGAACAGTGTGTTGATCGGATTAGTGACCGCCTGACGCTTGGCAGATTGACCCACCAGAATTTCATTGTCGTCGGTATAGGCGACAATAGACGGTGTCGTGCGACCACCTTCAGCATTTTCGATTACTCGGGGCTTGCCGCC
>CALKHC010000152.1 GCA_938091425.1 uncultured Luminiphilus sp.
AAATCGTCCCAGCCCTGAATGGCATGCACCGATTCGTATTGAATGATACGTTCCAGCACCGCTGCAGGTGAGTTCCAGTCAATCACCCGCAATTCCAGAAAGCCGCGATTGAACCAGGACACAAACTGGTGTTTGAGGTCGGTATCGACCCGCCTCAGTTCGGGGTGTTCCGGCAAGAGTTGCAGCAGGGCGCCGCGCATTTTCACCAGCACCGAGGTCGCGTCAGGCGCCATATTCATGCGGCGGAAGAGTTTGACTCGGGGCGCCTCTATTGCCTTGGACAGGGTGGTCAGTTGCTCGGAGGAGGGGTCGGCCTTGTACGCATTGGCTGCGGAGACGATCATCTCATGGTCGGCATCGAATGCTTGGGCGAGCGCTTCAAAAAAGAGGGTTTGGTTGGCGGCATCGAGCGCCTGAAAATCGGCGATGACCTCACAAGCTAGCGCGAGGCCCGAAGCTTCGCCCCGGTGGTGAAGCAGCTGTCGGCATTTGGCTAGTAAATCGCCGGATGGCGCCTCGGCCGCGGCCTGACGGCGGCGCGCCAAAATACCTTTGCCGGCACCGATGACCGAGCCCAGCAAACCCGCTAAGCCGGTTCCGGATTGGCGCTGAGGTTCAATAGGTGGTTGTGGGTCGGCGGACATTTGGCGTCGGTGCTCCTCTAATTCGCAAATGATATCCAATTCCTGCCACGCCCCTCTACTGGCGCAGGGTGCTTGTTATCTTTTGCTATTTTCGGCGAGACCGGATCTCAGCGGGAATTGCGTCGAAATCGTCCCTTCTGACGCGCAAATTGTCGTCTTTGTCGCGACAGCTATGCGATCAAATGAACCGCTAGGATAACTTGCCGGCTGTGTACTAGGCTGGTGTTGTAATGACTTTAAAATCGGGAAATCTGCGGGCCGCTGGCGCAACGATCGTCGTGATGGTGGCTTTTTGGGCTTTGGGAACGGCACATTCTCAGGACAGTGTGGATTCTCGCGTTGAGGCACTGATCGCCACGCTGACTCTGGAGCAAAAAGTCGCCCAAATGATTCAGGGTGAGATCAAGCACGTCACCCCTGACGACATCAGGAAATATGGGTTGGGCAGTGTCTTGAACGGCGGTGGGTCTTTCCCTGATCAAAACAAATACTCCTCAGTTCAGGATTGGCTGGATCTTGCAGATAGCTACTACGATGCCTCGGTTGATACTTCAGGAGGCAGTGCAGGCATACCTGTTATGTGGGGTACCGATGCTGTTCATGGCCACAACAATGTTATCGGCGCCACGATCTTTCCCCACAACATTGCGTTGGGCGCAGTTGGTGACCCTGATTTAACTGCTGCTATCGCTGAAGCAACGGCGAAGGAAGTGCGTGCCACAGGCATTGACTGGATCTTCGCTCCTACACTGGCAGTCGCCATGGATCCTCGGTGGGGGCGCACCTACGAGTCGTATGGTTCTGATCCCAATTTGGTCCGAGAGTTTGCGGGTGGTGTGGTAGAGGCCATGCAGCGCACAGGTGTTGTCGCAACAGCGAAGCATTTCATTGGCGACGGTGGGACTCACAGTGGTATCGATCAGGGTGACACCCGTTTGAGTAAGGAAGCGCTGCTGTCGATTCACGGTCAGGGCTATTACTCCGCCATTGAGGCAGGCGTGATGACTGTCATGGCCTCCTTCAACAGCTGGAACGGCGACAAGATCCACGGTAACAGCGAGCTGTTGACAGATGTTTTGCGAGATGAGCTGGGGTTTGAGGGATTTGTGATCAGTGACTGGAACGGAATTGGTCAAGTGACCGGGTGCCAGCCGGACGACTGTGCGCAGGCCATTAATGCCGGTATCGATATGGTGATGGTGCCAAAGGATTGGTTGGCCTTGTTCCAAAACATGCTGCAGCAAGTTGAGTCGGGCGCTATCTCCGAGTCTCGGATAGATGAGGCTGTGCGGCGTATCTTAAAAGTGAAATTTGAGTCCGGCCTAATGGAGAGGGGCTTGCCCTCGGCATGGTCCAAAGAGTATGTGAATACCATCGGATCAGAGGCGCATCGGGAGCTCGCCCGCGAAGCGGTGCGTCGCTCACTGGTGCTCATGAAAGACCAAAAGGGCTTGTTACCGTTGGACCCTATGGGTACCTACGGGGTGGCTGGTACTGGCGCCAATGATATTGGTCTCCAGTCTGGTGGGTGGACGATCAGCTGGCAGGGAACCGGCAACGTTAATGCCGATTTTCCCGGCGCCACGTCCATTCTCGATGGCTTGATTCGACACGCTGATGCGGCAGGTGGGCAGGTGTCGCTTTACGACCCAGAGGACTCAGGCTCAGTGCCGGATACGGTCATCATGGTGATGTCGGAACCACCCTATGCTGAGGGGCAGGGAGATATCGATACCCTTGCTTGGCAGCAAGGTAGATCCAGAGATCTGGAGTTGATCCGGAAGATCCGGCAGCGGGGCATTCCGGTGGTGACGATATTCCTGACAGGCCGCCCGCTTTGGATTAACGCGGAGATGAATGCCTCCGATGCGTTCGTAATCGGTTGGTTACCCGGGTCAGAGGGCTCGGCAGTATCGGACGTATTGATGGCCGCTAAAGATGGTGGCGTTGCTTACGAGTTTGAAGGCGTTCTCCCTATGCCATGGCCCGCTCAGGATCTGAACCCAGAGGACCATGAACTCGCCGTCGCAGCCCACGCTTTTCCCGAGGGTTTTGGACTGACAACTGGGCGACAATCCGCGTGGACCGTTTTACCTGAAGAACCGGTTGGTGGGATCAAAACTCTGGAAACCTGGGTGTTTGATCAAGGCATCTCTGATCCCTGGGGTGTCTATCTGGGTGATGACTTTGACTGGTCGGTTGAGGTTGGGTCTACTGTTGCGACCTCGGGGCGCGGCGAACTGAGCCTGACGGTAGTTGATCGAAGGGTGCAGGAGGATGCCCGCCGGATTGAGTTTACCGGCGATGGCAAACATCTCAGCCAGTTCTATTTTCAGTTCGAGGATCCGGTGAATATGCGTGCTCTGGAAATGGCGGATGGCGCACTGTCGTTTGATGTGCGGCTTCTGAAAAGCCCCACTCGGCCCGTCACGCTGCGGATGGACTGCGGCTACCCCTGCTCGGGTGAGATGGATATCACGCAAGTACTGAGAGCAACCGCCGGAAAAGATTGGCAACGGTTAAGCTTTCCTATGAAATGTTTTGCGCAGTTGGGGGTTGACTCGTCAAAGGTCAATACACCTTTCCTGCTCGCTACTACAGGAGCCGTGTCGCTGGAGATCTCCGACGTGGCGCTCGCAGAGCGACCAACCAGTGGTGAAGTGATGAGTTGCAGCGATTTACTTGCGGAAAGCTGATGTATTTCCCGGCTGAGGAAATGTAATCAAAAGCGGTGAATAAAATATAAGAGTGGCCATCAGGGCCGTACCGGAGTGAAGTCATGTTATCGACAGTCGATTTAATTATCGTCGCCGTCTATGCGGTCGGCCTGTTTGTCCTCGCGCAATGGGTGTCAAGAGAACCGTCTGGGCAGGAGAAGAACGCGCAGGATTACTTCCTCGCGGGCAAGGCTTTGCCTTGGTGGGCGATCGGTGCCTCATTGATCGCAGCTAATATCTCTGCCGAGCAAATTATTGGGATGTCTGGTTCAGGTTATGCGATAGGTTTAGCCATTGCGTCTTACGAATGGATGGCGGCATTTACACTGCTCCTTGTGGGTAAGTTTCTCCTGCCGATTTTTCTTAAGACCGGCATCTACACTATGCCGCAGTTTCTGGAGCAGCGTTACGATAGCCGAGTCAGAACGGTGATGGCGCTATTTTGGCTCGGTGTCTACACCTTCGTGAATCTCACCTCTATCTTGTGGCTTGGGGCGCTAGCCATCAACACGGTAGCGGGAGTAGACCTCATTGTTGGGCTTGTCTCCCTCGGTGTTTTTGCGGTGGCCTACTCGCTATACGGTGGTCTCCGAGCAGTCGCGCTAACAGACATTATTCAGGTGATCTTATTGGTGCTGGGCGGCCTGATGATTTCCTGGATCCTGCTTGATCAGCTTAGCGATGGCGCAGGCGTTGTGGCGGGGTTTGGTGCGCTGACAGACCAAGCCCCGGATAAGTTCCACATGATTCTTAATGAGGGCCATCCCCACTATATGAGCTTACCTGGGTTGTCAGTGCTGCTCGGGGGTATGTGGGTAATGAACATCTCGTACTGGGGATTTAACCAATACATTATCCAAAGGGCGCTCGCCGCAAAGAGTGTCGACGAGGCCCAGAAAGGGATCGCGTTTGCTGCTTTCCTGAAGCTTCTTATGCCCGTCATTGTCGTGTTGCCTGGTATTGCCATGTTTGTGTTGAACCCGGATCTGTCTGCGCCCGACAAAGCCTATCCCTCGGCGATGAACCTATTGCCGATCGGAATCAAAGGATTGGTGTTTGCTGCCTTGCTGGCGGCAATCGTCTCGTCGCTTGCGTCAATGTGTAACAGTATCTCGACGATCTTTACGGTAGATGTCGCACCGTCACTAGGGATCAATAGTGACGGTGGGGCGAGATCTGTGACCGTTGGGCGGCTTGTCGCTATAGTTGCCATGGGTATCGCCATGATCGCTGCGAAGCCTTTGCTAGGAAATTTTGAGCAGGCGTTTCAATATATTCAGGAATTTACTGGCTTCTTTACACCGGGCATTGTCGCGATCTTTATGTTGGGTCTCTTCTGGTCACGTACGACAGCTACGGCGGCGTTGCTGTCGGCGGTGGGTTCTGCGGTGCTCTCATTGCTGTTAAAGCTTTATTGGCCAGATTTGCCGTTTATGGACCGGGTAGGGTTGGTGTTTCTACTTTGCGTTGGTTTAAGTGTGGTGTGGTCACTGTTGCGGCCGCGGCCTCAGGAAGGCTTTGTCGATCCAGCGGGGGTCAGCTTCACCACCACCCAAGGCTTCAATATCAGTGCAGTGGTCGTGACGCTCATTTTGATTTTCTTTTACACCGTCTGGTGGTGATCGATCATAAAGGTAATTTAATTACATAAATCGCGATAAAATAGCCAGTTAGCTCCCTATATTGTTGCTTTATTACAAATTGCGCTCCACACTTAAGCCATGAACCCCGACGTTATTCGCATCACAGAAGGTATCGCCGCGCGCAGCAGGACTCTGCGGGATGAGTATCGGCGAGATATCGATGCGATGGCCTCACAGCCGGTGCATCGAAGCCAGTTGAGTTGTGGGAATCTGGCGCACGGCGTGGCGTCTTGTCACAGTGACGACAAAGCCACCATCAAAATGATGGATAGCGCTAATATCGGTATCGTCACTGCATACAACGATATGTTGTCTGCCCATGCGCCATACGCCGACTATCCGCGACAGATCAAAGGGGCGCTGCAAGCGCTAGGATGTACCGCACAGGTGGCAGGTGGCGTGCCGGCGATGTGCGACGGCGTCACGCAGGGTCAACCCGGAATGGAGCTCAGTCTGTTCAGTCGCGATGTGATCGCGCAGGCCACGGCAGTGGCTCTATCGCACCAAATGTTTGACGCGGTACTGATGTTGGGAATCTGCGACAAGATTGTTCCCGGACTGTTGATGGCCGCTTTACAGTTTGGACACCTCCCCACCTTGTTTGTCCCGGCAGGACCCATGACATCAGGCCTCTCGAATAAAGAGAAGGTGCGCGTGCGCCAACTCTTCGCCGAAGGCAAAGTGGATCGCGCGGCTTTATTGGAGGCAGAAATGGCCTCTTACCACAGCCAGGGCACCTGTACCTTCTATGGCACTGCCAATTCGAACCAAATGGTCCTTGAGGCGATGGGTTTACAACTGCCCGGAAGTTCATTTGTAAACCCGGATACGCCTCTGCGGGATGCTTTGACGGGGGTGGCGGCAGAGCACGTCGCCAAAATAGCGCGCACGTCGCGCCAGCCACTGCCTCTGGCTGACGTGATAGATGAGCGAAGTTTTGTGAACGCGATTGTCGCGTTATTGGCATCCGGTGGTTCCACCAATCTTTGCATTCATCTGGTGGCGTTGGCGCGCGCAGCTGGTTTGGTCCTGACATGGTCCGATTTTGACGCGCTATCAAAGGTCACACCGCTCTTGGCAAAGATTTATCCCAATGGCGGTGCTGATATTAATCATTTTCAGGCGGCCGGCGGCACGGGACTGCTGTTCGGCGAGCTCATTGAAGCGGGGCTTATGCATGGCGATGCCGGTGTTTGCTTCGGCGGGACGCTTGAGGCGGCGTGCATTGAACCTTTTCTTGAGGACGCTCGGTTGCAATGGCGGGCTGCACCTCGTCAGAGCCTTGACACTGACGTCATACGCCCTGTGGGCAACGCCTTTGCGCCCGAGGGCGGAATCCGTTTGCTTGAAGGTAATCTGGGTCGAAGCTTGATCAAGACCTCCGCGGTGGCCCCGGAGCATCACAGCATCACCGCGCCTGCGGTGGTGATCTCCCATCAGGCTGAGCTAAAAGATCTGTTTGAGCAAGGTGAACTCGATCGGGATTGCGTTGTGGTAGCGCGGTTCCAGGGCCCTAGTGCCAACGGCATGCCGGAGCTCCATCAGTTAATGCCCACGCTGGGCGTGCTACAGGATCGCGGACACGCGGTGGCACTGGTGACTGACGGCCGGTTGAGTGGCGCTTCGGGTAAAGTGCCGGCGGCGATTCATGTCACTCCTGAGGCAGCTAAAGGCGGCTTAATCGGTCTAATTCAAAGCGGCGACGTGATCACTCTCAACGCCGATTCGGGAGAGCTTTTAGTTGAGCTCGACAACGACACGCTTGCCAGCAGGTCACCGGCTGATCCGCCGGCGGTTCCTGGCACAGTAGGCCGTGGGCTGTTTGGTTTCAGTCGTGAGGTTGTGACCGATGCCGAATCCGGTGGTTGCACCTTATTTGCACCGGTAGCCTTAGATGATCCCGCTGAGTCGGACACCAGTAATCACGCCGCTTATGAGCGCTGTGTCAGCTAGACCGCCTGCAGCGGGCCAATCACTGTATCTGGTAGCAGATATCGGCGGCACTAATGCGCGATTTGCTTTCGTCGATGCCACCAGTTCTGCACCTCAACCGATCGCCAATTACGCCGTTGAGGACTTTCCATCATTTGATGAAGTGCTGAACCAACTTGAGGTCGATTGGCAGGAGTTGAAAAACCAAAACAGCGTTCTGGAAAAAGCCTGTCTGGCCGTGGCGGCGATCCCCGAGCAGCGTGAAATCAGCTTCACCAACAATGGCTGGCGTTTTTCTGCAGACAGCGTGGCTGCTCGCTTGGGCTGTGAGCGTATCAGTATCATCAATGACTTCGCTGCTGTGGCTCGCGCACTGCCTGCACTGGAATCTGATCATCTCGAAGCAATTGGTGGTGGTGAGGCGCGAGCCAATAAGCCCATGGTGGCCATTGGGCCGGGCACTGGAACAGGTGTCGCCTCACTCGCTTTTGATCGAGCGGGGGCACCAATTGTGCTGCCGGGAGAAGGTGGTCATGTTGATTTTGCGCCCATCACGGACATCGAGGCGGAGGTCCTAAGTCGCTTAAGGGCTCAATTTGGTCGAGTGTCCATCGAGCGGTTGTTGTGCGGTGCCGGCATCATGAATATTTACCGGGCGCTGTCGGACATCCGCGACCTGGCTGCCGTTCATGTTAGCCCCGAGGCGGTAGGTGGCGCGGCTCAGCAGGGGGATGACACGCTCGCCGCTGAGTCGATGAATACTTTCTTTTCTGTTCTGGGTTCAGCGGCAGGAAATTTAGCATTAACGCTGGGCGCCCACGGCGGGGTGTATTTGGCGGGTGGCATCGCTCCCCGCTATATCGATTTATTGAGAAAAAGTGATTTCCGAGCACGCTTTCTTGCCAAAGGCCGGTTTGCTGACTTCAACGGCGAGATTGCCACCTATGTGGTGACACACCCAGACCCCGGCTTATTGGGTGCTGCTTTGGTCTGCTTGGAAGAGCCCGATCATGGATGCTAAGAGCTTACTTGCCAGCTTCACCTGCCCTCTTATTCCGGTGGTGGTGATCGACCGATTGGATGACGCTGTGCCCCTGGCTGAGGCGCTTTTAGGTGGAGGTATATCTGCGCTCGAGGTCACGCTGCGCACGCCGATGGGTTATGACGCAATAGCCGCCATGAAATCGGCTTTCCCAAATTCGAAGATTGGCGCGGGGACGGTGTGCTCTGAGGGCGCATTTGATAGAGCGGCTGGGTCAGGCGCCGACTTCATTGTTTCTCCGGGCGCTACAGATAGGTTGTTCAAGGCGGCGGCGAATCGTGGACTGCCATTTTTGCCGGGCGCGGTGACCGGGTCGGAGGTGTTGATGGCGATGGAATATGGCTATCACACGCTCAAATTCTTCCCCGCAGAGGCCGCGGGCGGTGTACCCGCGCTGCGCGCGCTATCAGGGCCATTTCCAGAGATCAGTTTTATGCCTACTGGCGGGATTACGCCCGACAGCGTTGCGACCTATTTGCAGCTAACCAATGTGAGCGCCGTGGGTGGTTCATGGCTGACGCCGCAACACCTGCTTGCGGAGCAGCGATGGGAGGAGCTCCGCCAATTGGCACTAGACAGCGTTGCCAGTGTGACTCAAATCAGTGAGGAGAGGTTGATGTGAGTGGCATAGACCTGATTATTTTTGGCGCAACAGGTGATTTATCGGCAAGGAAACTCTTCCCCGCCTTATTTCAGCTTGATGCGGCCGGTTTGTTGTCGGACGACCTGCGCATCATAGCGGTTGCTCGCCAAGAGCAAACTGTTGAGGGTTTCCATGACGAGCTGCGAGAGCGAATGTTCAGAACGAAGCGTCAGGAGATCAGTGATGAGGCATGGCAGCAGTTCGTCGGTCGACTCACCTATCTGTCGGCTGACTTCTCCAAGCCGGATGCATTTAAGGGGTTGCAGGAATCGCTCAGCGAATCACGCACCAGTCTTTTTTACCTCGCTACTCCACCTTCACTGTTCGCTACGATCTGCGAGCAGTTGAGTGCGGATGGGTGCCTCTCTGGACCCAGTCGCATCGTGCTCGAAAAGCCGATAGGAGAGAGTCTCGACACTTCTCGTGAGGTCAATGAGACCCTCGCAAGGTTCTTTGATGAGAGAGATATCTATCGAATTGACCATTATCTTGGCAAAGAGACGGTGCAGAACCTATTGGTACTGCGATTCGCTAATCGATTTATTAATTCTCAGTGGGACCAGAGTTGTATTGACCACGTTCAGATTACGGTTGCTGAAAAAGTAGGCATCGAAGGACGCTGGGCTTACTACGATGGCGTGGGTCAGCTGCGCGATATGGTGCAGAACCACCTCATGCAACTCTTGTGCCTGGTGGCGATGGAACCCCCTAACTCCCTCGAGGCCGAGAGTATTCGAGACGAGAAGGTCAAAATTGTTAAAGCACTGCGACCGATTGATGTCTCGAGCGTGAAGGACCACGTGGTTCGCGGGCAGTACAGTCAGGGTGTGATAGATGGTCAGTCGGTACCTGGATACTTTGACGAGGACGGATCCGAGACTCAGGGTAGTGATACCGAGACTTTCGTAGCGATCAAAGCGCATGTCGACAACTGGCGCTGGTCCGGTGTGCCTTTTTATCTCCGGACTGGTAAACGCATGCCCGATAAGGTCACCGAGATCATCATCCAATACAAGGCATTGCCTCACCATATTTTTGGAGAAGGCGAGTCGGCCGAGCCCAATCGGTTGATTATTCGTCTCCAGCCCAACGAAGGCATAGAGATGACCATGGTCTCGAAGCGCCACAGCTTGCGGGACAAACTGTCATTGCAGACTCACACGCTGAACTTTGATTTCCGGGAGGACGGCGCTATCGACCGGATCCCTGATGCCTATGAGCGTTTATTTCTTGACGCGATAAACGGTGACCCGTCGTTGTTTGTGGGCCGCGAGGAAATCGAGGAGAGCTGGCGCTGGTGTGATCAACTGATTGCTGCGTGTGAAACGTGTGGTGTAAAAGCGAGCACCTATCAGGCTGGTACTTGGGGTCCGAGTAAATCTGAGTTGTTGATCGACCGGGATGGCCGTAGCTGGAATGTCTGAGTGGCGTACCTTTAACGATCGAGAGGCACTGGATCAAGCGCTGGCCGCCCATGTGATATCGAAGCTCGAGCAGGGTACCAGTGCGCGCGGCACTGCCTATCTGGTCGTGTCGGGCGGCAGTACTCCGGCTAATCTATTTTCGATTCTGGCGGATGCTGATCTCGAATGGAGTCGCATCGTGGTGCTGTTGGCGGACGAGCGCTGGGTGCCTGCTGACCACGAGGACAGCAACGAGCGATTGGTGAGAGAAAAGCTGCTCACCGGCAGAGCAACGCAGGCTCAGTTCTTGTCTTTACTGCCGACGCCAGACGATGAGGTGGCCAACATAGCGGGCTTGTCCACTTTGTTGCGCTCTTTACCCAGATTTGATGTGGTGCTACTCGGTATGGGTGAGGATGCGCACACGGCCTCACTTTTTCCCTGCGCATCTGCGCTGAAGGACGGATTGACGACGGCCGCAGGGGCGCTCATTACTCGGCCTAGCACAGCGCCTCACCAGAGGGTATCCATGTCCAGACGGCGGCTACAGGCGACCGCTAATGGCGTGATTCATACTGTTGGTCAAAACAAGAAAACCGTCCTGCAAGCGGCAATAAAAAGTGGCGACGAGATGCGCTATCCCGTCTCTGCATTTTGGGGTTCCTCAGGATTCGATTGCTGGTGGGCACCCTGACGCACTGCTCGTAGCGTCTCGCATTGAGGTAGTCGCAGACAAAAAAAGGGGGCAAAGCCCCCAAAGTACTCACCGAGATGGGTCTGCCTAGGCGGCAACACCCAAATTCTGTTTCATGAAAGTTGAGGCGATGGCGAGGCCGGTATCGAGCATGCGATTTGAAAACCCCCACTCGTTGTCGTACCAGGCCAATACCTTTACCAGCTTGCTCTGCACCCGCGTGTGATTGGCGTCAAAGTTGCTCGAGTAGCTGTTGTGATTGAAGTCAATGGAGACCAAAGGCTGCGTGTTGTAACCCAGTACACCGCTGTTATCAGCCTCGCAGGCCTTGAGCATAATGGCATTGATCTCCTCAACCGATGTACTTCTTGATGCAGTGAAAGTGAGGTCTACCAGCGATACGTTCAGCGTGGGAACGCGCACAGCCAGTCCATCGAGTCGCCCCTGAAGCTCAGGCATGACCAAGCCAATAGCCGCTGCAGCCCCCGTTTTGGTGGGGATCATACTGTGTGCGGCCGCACGGGCTCGGTACGGATCGCTGTGAGCCACATCTGATAGATTCTGGTCGTTGGTATAGGCATGAATCGTTGTCATTAAGCCCTGCTCTATACCGATAGCGTCGTGCAGCGGTTTCGCTAACGGGGCGAGGCAATTGGTAGTACAGGATGCGTTTGAGACAATGACATCGGCGTCGGTTAGAGCGCTGTGATTAATGCCATACACCACTGTGGCGTCCATATTCTTCCCGGGGGCCGACACCAGCACCCGTTTGGCGCCGGCTGCAAGGTGCTGGCGCGCCGACTCTCGATCAGTGAAGAGCCCAGTGCACTCGAATACGATATCCACTGAGAGTGCTGCCCACGGCAGTCGCGTTGGGTCTCGCTCTGACAGCATGCGAATGCGATCTGAGCCGATGATTAAATCTTGCTCGTCGACCGACACGGGCTGATTGAATCGACCGTGCGTTGTATCAAACTGGGTGAGATGCGCGTTCATGTGGGCGGCACCAAGATCATTAATCGCAATGACCTGAATTTTCTCGCGGAGCGCCGGCCGCTCGTACAAGGCCCTCAATATATTGCGGCCAATTCGCCCGTACCCGTTGATTGCTACGTTGATCATTTTGTCTGCTCCCCTGTCAGTGACGTCCGCGACGGCGGGCATGGCTCTATGAGTGCTAGCGGAGTTCCTTCCTTAGGGTCATATTGTTGTTTTATTACGTAAATCACCATAAAAATGCGATAAGACGGACTTTATTTATGTTTTATTACATAACGACGCGATAAACTCCGAAGACGCCACGATGCGCCGTCTGAGATTGCATCACGACCATCAAGGCCTTGGTTATGCGGGCGAGAAGGAGCCATTAAGTCGTCTCAAGTTATGAATCAGGAACTGAATCTACTTTCAGAACTCAATGCGGCGTTGCCGGATTTGAACAAATCTGAAACCAAAGTCGCCAACGCGATTCTGGAAGACCCCGAGGCGGCTACTCGATCAAGCATTGCGGTCCTCGCGGCAGCGGCCAACGTGAGTGAGCCCAGCGTGAACCGTTTTTGTAAGCGATTTGGTGCGGCGGGATTTCCCGATTTCAAATTAAAGCTCGCGAGGTCTCTGGTATCAGGCGTGCGATATATTAGCCGTGCCGTTGAAATGGGCGACGATATTGAGACTTATCCTAGGAAGCTTTTCGATAACACCATTACCGCTTTGATTCTCGCCCGGGACCAGTTGCCGCTCGAGGCGATTGAGCGTGCGGTCGACTATCTCGCTCAGGCGAGACACATCTATTTCTTGGGTTTGGGCACGTCTGCGGCGGTAGCACAGGATGCTGAGCACAAATTTTTTCGTTTCAAAGTGCCGGTGACGACCTGCACGGATCCGCTGATGCATCGCATGCTTGCGGCCGGTGGTGGTGTTGGCGACGTGTTTTTCTTTATCTCGCATACGGGACGCACTGAGATTTTGGTAGAGACAGCAGAACTGGCCCGCACCACGGAGGCCACCGTGGTGTCACTGACGGCAGAGGGATCTCCGCTGGCGGAGGCAAGTCACCTCAGCATCGGTCTGAGCGTGGCAGAAAATACAGAAGAGTATCTCCCCATGACGTCGCGAATCGTACAGCTGGCGGTATTGGACGTTTTGGCCACTGGTATGACCTTGCGCCGGGGGGAGGGCATATTGCCTCACCTTGCTCGCATTAAAGACAGCTTGAGATCGACGCGCTTTCCCTCAGGGGACTGAGGCGCGATTCCTGTTACAACCTGAGGAAAGACTATGGCCGAGGCGGTAGACACCGCTCCGCTGCGCGCACATGTGCGTTTGCTGGGGGACATGCTGGGTAAAATCATCCGCGAGAATGCGGGCGAAGCCCTATTCGAGCGTGTGGAAAAAATTCGTCTTAGCTCTAAAGAAGCTCAGGACAGTGACACGTGGGAAGCACTAGATCAGCTTCTTGCTTCGTTAGAGGAGCAGGAGTTCCTGATTATTGCGAGGGCATTCAGCCAGTTTCTGAACCTCGCCAACATCGCGGACCAACAGCACACCACCTCAGTACACACTGAATCTCACTTTTCGGCCAGCGCCACCCTCCAGAAAACGCTGCGTGTGCTGGAAACCAAAGCAAAAGATACGGATATTCAAGACGCGATTAAGAATCTGCACATCGATCTGGTGTTGACAGCGCACCCGACCGAGATCACTCGCAGAACGCTGATTCACAAGCACCGAGCACTAAGCGACTGCCTCGAGATGCTTGACAGCGCCGCCTTGAGCGACATTTCTCGACAGCAGACGCAACGCCGCATCGCTGAACTGATTTCGCAGATCTGGCACACCGAGGACTTCCGAACCGAGCGTCCTACTCCAGTCGATGAGGCGCGCTGGGGTTTTGCCGTGATTGAAAATTCATTGTGGGACGCCGTCCCGCAATTTCTCCGCCAGGTCGACCATGTCTGTGATACCTATTCGCTGGACCTTCCATCACCTGATTGGGCGCCGATCCAAATTTCCAGCTGGATTGGGGGTGATCGCGATGGAAACCCCAATGTGACCAGCGCCGTGACGCGCGAGGTGCTTCTGTTGGCCCAATGGCAGGCCTGTGAATTATTCAGTCACGATATCGCCTTTCTTCATGAGGAGCTCTCCGCGACCACGGCAACTGCAGGCCTAAAAGAGCGCGTGCCTGGCGTTCTCGAGCCCTATCGAGCGA
>CALKHC010000153.1 GCA_938091425.1 uncultured Luminiphilus sp.
TCGCCCAGCAAGCTAGTCAGCTCAGTCAGGAATCGACCGCCGTCACCGCCGTTTACAACCCGATGATCGTAGGACAGCGCGAGCGGCAATAACGTTTGCGGTCGAAACACCTCGCCATCCCAGACCGGCTGCACAGCGGCGCGACCCACGCCGAGGATCGCCACCTCGGGCGCATTGATAATAGGGGTGAAGCCTCGTCCGCCGATGGCACCGAGACTGCTCACGGTGAACACTCCACCCTGCATATCATCGGGCTTGAGCTGCTTGTCTCTCGCGCGCTCGGCCAGCGCGGCGGTCTCTGCTGCCAGTTCCCAAATCGACTTTTTATCGACATCGCGAAGCACTGGCACGACGAGGCCCATTGGCGTATCGACCGCCATGCCGATATGGCAGTAGTGCTTCATGACCAGCGTCTCGCCGCCATCTGTCAGCGAGGACTTCAATTTGGGATGTTCGCGCAGCGCGACCGCACAGGCTTTGAGGATGAAAGGCAAGGGCGTCAGTCGCACGCCCCGATCCGCTGCCTCGCTTTTCAGCTCTTTGCGGAAGCGCTCCATATCACTGATATCTGCGTCGTCAAACTGGGTCACATGCGGGATATTCAGCCAGGAACGCACCATGTTGTTGGCGGTGAGCTTATCGATTCGGCTCCGCGTTGTTTTCTCAATAGCACCAAAGCGCGCATAGTCCTGCTCGGGCACAGTCGGCAAGGCCGCGCCGTCTGTGGAGGACTCGGTGGCGAGCGCCTGCGCTACATGCTGCTGCAGGTCTTCCTTGAGGATCCTCCCCCGGGCGCCAGTGCCCTTCACCTTTGAGAGCGTCACACCGAATTCCCGGGCGAGTTTACGCACGGCAGGCCCTGCATAGACGGTGTCTGAATCTGACGCGGCTACCGACGTCTGCGACCTCTCCGAAGTAAATGAAGAAGTTGTTTTCTGAGCCTCAGTGGGGGCGCTCTCACCGGATGCCGCACGTGAGGTCGTTGCCGCACCGTGATCCTTAGCAGCCACGCCCGAGGATTGTGAGTCAGATTGCGGCGCACTGATGCCGCTATCGCTTTGAGGCGAAGCACTTGTGGGAGCGTCGATCGCCAATCTGGCAATCACTGTGCCTTCCTTCACCGTGACACCAGTCTCCATCAGCCATTCCGTTACGGTGCCAGCGGCAGGGGCAGGGACTTCCATCGATGCCTTATCGGATTCCAGCAGCACCAGCGAATCGCCCTCTTCAACCTGACCACCGACAGGAATCAGAATCTCGATCAAGTCCGCGCCTTGATCACTCCCAAGATCGGGAATCGCAACGTCGATGACTTTTGCGCCACCCTCCAGCGCGCTCGTTGCGTCAGAGCTCAAAGCCGATGTGGCAGAGGCAGCCCGCTCGCCGGCACCCACCAAATCATCCGCCGCCACCGTTGATATCGCGCCGTGCTCTCCGCTGTACCGGTCGCCTTGAGGAACCCGATCGAGCTCCTCCTTTTCTGCATGAGTTGGTTCTGTGTCAGTGCCTTCAGAACCGGACTCGGTGGCCAGCGCTAAAATTACGTCACCCTCAGAGACCGAGTCACCCACAGCCACGCGCAAGTCGCCGACGACCCCCGCGATGGGTGAAGGAATTTCCATGGAGGCTTTGTCTGATTCGACCACCATCAAACTTTGTTCAACATCGATCCTCTCGCCGGGCGATACCAACACTTCCACCACCTCAGCGCCCTCCGCACCACCGATGTCCGGGACTTTGATCAGTTCCTCTGCCATGTCCGATCTCCTGTCCTGCGCTCAGAGACGCATCGGGTTGGGTTTGTCGGCGTTGATTCCCAGCTTGGAGATCGCCTGCTCAACGACGCTGACATCCAGCTCACCCTGATCCACCAACGCGGTCAGCGCTGCCAGCACAATATGTTCTTTACTCACCTCGAAGTGTTGCCGCAGTTGCCGGCGGGTATCACTGCGACCAAAACCATCCGTGCCCAACACCGTGAAGCGGCCGGGGACAAATTCGCGTAGCTGATCCGTGTGGGCTTTCTGATAGTCGGTTGCGGCGATGAATGGCCCGCCACTCTCAGAGAGCTGCGCGGTGAGATAAGGGACCCGGGGTGCCTCAGTCGGGTGAAGTCGATTCCAGCGCGCGGCATCGTTACCCTCTCGGGCCAGTTCATTCACGCTCGTGAGGCTCCAGATATCTGCAGCGACACTAAAATCGCGCTCGAGTATTTCTGCAGCGGCCTCCACTTCTCGCAGAATGGCTCCGGCTCCCAGTAACTGCACGGTAGTCCCTGTTGCGCTACTGGAACGAAGTCGGTACACACCGCGCACAATGCCCTCTTCAACACCTTCGGGCATGTCGGGGTGCACATAGTTCTCGTTCATCGTCGTGATGTAATAAAAGCAGTTCTCGCCTTCCTCAAACATCCGACGCATGCCGTCCTGAATAATGACCGCGAGTTCATAGGCATAAGCGGGGTCATAGCTGATGCAATTGGGTATCGTGGTGGCGATCAGGTGGCTGTGACCATCCTGATGCTGCAAACCTTCGCCATTCAGCGTGGTGCGTCCTGCCGTGGCACCAATCAAAAATCCACGGGCCTGGCTGTCTCCGGCAGCCCACGCAAGATCGCCGATACGCTGAAAGCCGAACATCGAGTAAAAGATGTAAAACGGCACCATGGGAAAATCAGAGACGCTGTAGGAGGTCGCAGCAGCCAGCCACGCCGAAAACGCACCCGCTTCGTTAATCCCCTCTTCAAGAATCTGCCCGGTTTCGGCTTCTTTGTAATACAGGATGCCGCCTGAATCGTGGGGGGTGTAGCGCTGCCCCACCGAGGAGTAAATCCCCATCTGCCGGAACATGCCTTCCATGCCGAAGGTGCGAGCTTCATCCGGCACAATTGGAACCACTCGCTGGCCGAGCGACTTGTCTTTCAACAGCGTCGACAGGATGCGCACAAAGGCCATGGTGGTGCTGATCTGGCGCTTACCCGTGGTCTTCAACTGCCCGGCAAAGGCACTGCGGGGCGGTGCCGGCAGGGCATACGATGTTTTCCGGCGCGCGGGGATACAGCCACCCAATTCGGCGCGCCGTTCGCGCATGTAGCGCATCTCCGGGCTATCCTCGGGAGGACGATAAAAAGGCACTTGCTTGAGATCCTTGTCGCTGATCGGCACACCAAAGCGATCCCGAAACGCCTGCAGACTTTTTATATCCAGCTTCTTCAATGAGTGGGTTTCGTTGCTGGCCTCACCCGCCTCACTGGTGCCGTATCCCTTAACGGTCATCGCCAGAATGACTGTGGGGCGCTCCACTTCCTCACAAGCGGCCGCATATGCCGCATAAACCTTGTAGGGGTCGTGGCCACCCCGGTTCAGGTACATGATGTCTTCGTCGCTCAGATCCTTCACCAGCTCCAGCGTCTCCGGGTATTTTCCGAAGAAGTGCTCCCGAGTGTAGGCGCCGCCATTGAACTTGCAGTTCTGTAGCTCCCCGTCGCACACATCATCCATGATTTTCTGCAGCAGACCGCTCTGATCCCGCTCAATCAGCGGGTCCCACTTGCGGCCCCACACCACCTTGATAACGTGCCAACCCGCACCACGAAACACGCCCTCCAGCTCCTGAATGATCTTGCCGTTACCCCGAACCGGCCCATCGAGCCGCTGAAGGTTGCAATTGATCACGAAGTGAAGATTGCCTAAGCGCTCGCGACCGGCCAGTGCAATGGCACCGAGCGATTCCGGCTCGTCACACTCACCGTCTCCCAGAAAACACCAGATCTTGCGGTCGCGATGATCGACCAAACCACGCTTGCTTTGATACTTCATGACGTGGGCCTGATAAATCGCCTGAATCGGCCCGAGGCCCATCGATACCGTGGGGAACTGCCAGTATTCGGGCATCAACCAGGGGTGCGGGTACGAGGACAGGCCTCGCCCCCCCACCTCTCGGCGAAAGTTCTCAAGTTGTTCCTCACTGATCACACCCTCAAGGAATGATCGCGCGTACATACCCGGCGCACTGTGGCCCTGGTAATAAACCAGGTCCCCAGGGTGACCGTTTCCGGTGCCGCGAAAGAAGTGGTTCATCCCGACGTCATAAAGTGTGGCACTCGAGGAGAAACTTGAGATATGCCCGCCCAGACCATCCTCGTTGTCGTTGGCGCGCATCACCATGGCCATCGCGTTCCAGCGGACCAGCGATCGTATGCGCCGCTCCATGAAGAGATCACCTGGCATGGTGCGCTCGTCCTCAGGAGGGATAGTATTGCGGAAGGGTGTTGTGATCGCGCTGGGCAGCGGCACCCGGGAAGATTGCGCGTGCTCAGACAGATGCCTCAGTAAGTGGCCTGTCGCGGCAGGGCCGTTGAAGCGCAAAACAGAATCTAGGGACTCCGTCCACTCATCAACTTCTATGGCATCCAACTTTTCCACGCTACTCACCCCCACTCTCCCCGCTGATTTCAAGAAAACCCTGTCCCAACCTCGGGGGCCCACCACCACGACCACCGTGTGCGGCTCGCGCACACTTTCGCCATGCTTCCGCACCAGATCCAACTAAACGGTGCGAGGCGCCGCATCGAGCGGTAAACAGCGGAATATCGCCCAAAAAACTATTTAGTTCTTTTATAGAACTATTAATACATTGCCAAGACAACCTAAACTAGCAATTTCCGACCACAAACGTAACATAGTTCTATATTAGAATTTAATAAAAGGCGACGAATCGGTATTTTTGGCTGTTTAAGGTCGCGCAGGGGCGATCAGTGAGCAAATACCAAGGAGTGTTTGGGACGGGCTTTTATTCATAGCGGCCAGGAGCTTGGCGGTTCCCCAAGCAAAAACTATTAATCCGCGGCGGTGCCGCAAATCAACGAAAAACGACAGTCTGAATTGCGAAACCTTGCTGGGTTGCGGATATTAGCGGAACCGAAGGTTCGCCCTGCTCAGATCGCTGATTGTTTTCGCGCCCATCAGCTTCATATCTCGCACCAGCTCGCTCTGCATGTTAGTAAGCGCTTGCTCCACTCCGGCCTGGCCGGCGCCAGCCAGTGCATAGAGATACCAACGGCCACCAGAGCACGCCTTCGCGCCAACAGAAAGGGCCTTCAGGACATGGGTACCCCGCTGTATGCCGCCGTCGCAGATCACATCGATCTGATCACCCACCGCATCCACAATTTCTGCCAGCTGATCAAAGGGGGAACGGCTGCCATCGAGCTGGCGACCGCCATGATTAGATACCATAATGGCATCTGCCCCGATCTCGACCGCCTTTTTGGCATCTTCCACCGACATGATCCCCTTTAAACAAAAGGCTTTGCCCCATCGTTTCCGCACTTCTGCGGCGGCGTCCCAGTTCATGGTCTGGTCGAGCATCGTGGAAAAGTAATCGGATACCGAGATGCTGACGTTGGAGCCCTCGGGAATATGGTCCTTGAGGTTAGACAGCTCAAACGGCTCCCTCAGCAGGTAATTCAATGTCCAGCTGGGATGCGTGGCGAAACTCACCAAACTGGAGGGCGTGAGCCGGGGCGGCGAGGTAAACCCCGTCCACAGATCGCGCTCGCGATTGCCGCCAACGATGGTGTCGACAGTTAGCGCCAGCGCATCAAAGCCTGCGTCCCGGCACCGATCGATCATGCCCCAGGTGAGCGCCTTGTCCTTGTGGTAGTAGAGCTGAAAGATCTTGGGTGTGCGAATCGTCTCGCCAATTTCCTCGATCCCCACTGTGGCCAGAGAAGAGATCCCGAACAGCGTGTTGAAGGCCTCCGCGGCGCGGCCCACCGCACGTTCTCCGTCATGGTGAAACAGTCGCTGCAAGGCAGTCGGCGAGAGAAACAGGGGCATGTCCATGGGGATGCCCATGACCGTTGTCGACAGATCGATGTTCTCGACCCCTGCCAACACGTTGGGCACCAGATCACAAGCCTCATACGCTTCGGTATTGCGCCGGTAAGTCACTTCATCATCGGCGGCGCCGTCAATGTAATGGAAGATGGGGCCCGGCAATCGGGCCTTGGCCAGTCGTCGAAACTGCGCAGTGTTGTAACAGTCGGAGAGTTTGATCGCCATCTTCTACCCCGGCTCCGTGCGCTCAGTCGAGCGGCTGCAGCGGCATCTGCTCGTGGAAGGCCTCGACACTATCAATCACTGTCGCACCCTCAATCGTTGCGAAGGGCTCATCCTGCCAACGCTCCCCCCGCACCTGAATCAAAATTCGGCTGGGTGCACTCGACAGCACAGTCGCTCGATAATAGTCCCGCATCGCATCCAGCGATACCGCCTCAACCGCGGCGATCATCTCAGTGCGACTCGAAAAATCATAGCGCTCGCGGTTCCAGTCCCCGATAAAGGGCCCTGCCTCATCAGAAAGGTTTGTGGGTGGCTCAGTCAGCTGAGTGAGGACACCCGACTTTAGATTGCTGAACTGGTCCTCGGTCAACTCATCGAGCATCAGCGCATATTCGGCTGCGAACGCCTCAAAGCGCTCGAGCATGGCGACCGGCCCCTTCACCGGCGTCTGAATGTAAAAGCCGATCATCGGATGATCCTGCAAAGTGGTGGTAAGGCCACCGGCAGCGTAACCCAACTGCTCCTCGGTACGAAGGGTATCGAAAGCCCGGTTCCGCA
>CALKHC010000154.1 GCA_938091425.1 uncultured Luminiphilus sp.
ACCTATCGCGACTGTTTTGCGCGGGCGCGGCAGTTGGCCAACGCCATGCGAGCCTGGAACTTAAAGTCGGGTGACCGCATCGCCACGCTGGCCTGGAACGACTACCGTCATATGGAGACCTACTACGGTTCCGCCTGCTCGGGCTTCGTCTGTCACACCATCAACCCGCGACTGTTCCCAGAACAAATTGTCTACATCATCAACCATGCCGAGGACCGCTATGTCTTCCTCGATCCCGACTTCTGGCCGTTGATCGAGGGTATTGCGGCCGAATGCACTGGCGTTGAGGGATGGGTCATCATGACCACCCGCGAGCACATGCCGGCAACCGACCGAACAGATGTCTTGTGTTACGAGGACATCATGGCGGCCCAAAGCGCTGACTTTGAGTGGCCTGAGCTGAACGAGCAGGCAGCCTGTTCGCTCTGCTATACCTCGGGCACCACAGGCAACCCAAAAGGCGTGCTGTACAGTCATCGCTCCACCGTGCTCCACACTTACGCCACCTTGATCCCCGACGCCATGAACATCTCCAGTGGCGACGTGATGCTGCCAATTGTGCCGATGTTCCACGTCAATGCCTGGGGTAACCCCTACGCCTGCCCGGTGGCCGGCGCGAAGATGGTGATGCCCGGAAACAAGATGGGTGATGGCCCGACATTGGCAGCGCTGATTAACGAAGAAGGTGTGACCATGTCCGCGGGAGTGCCGACGGTCTGGCTGAATTTGTTGGCGCACCTGCGCGAGTCCGGTGAGCGAGTTGAGAGCCTGACGCGTGTGGTGGTCGGTGGATCGGCGTGTCCGTTATCGGTGATGGAAGAATTTGATACCTATGGTGTGGATACGCGGCACGCTTGGGGTATGACCGAGATGAGCCCACTGGGTACCACTAACCACGCGGGCGGTCATCGCGAGCTGTACGGCCCAGAACAGTTTGCCCAGATGCGCACCAACGTGGGCACGCCCATCTGGGGTGTCGAAATCAAAATCACAGACGACGATAACAACGAGCTTCCCTGGGACGGCGAGGCATTCGGTGCGCTCAAGGTTCGCGGCCCCTGGATTTGCTCCAGCTACTTTAAAGTCGACGAGTCAGACGCCCATGCCGAGGAGGGCTGGTTCGAGACTGGCGATGTGGCCACCGTCACACCGGAAGGCTTTGTGTCTATCACGGATCGCACCAAGGACGTTATTAAATCGGGCGGCGAGTGGATTTCCTCCATTGAGGTTGAAAATGTCGCCACGGGGCATCCCAAGGTGGCAGAGGCCGCGGTGATTGGTCGACTCCATGAAAAATGGGGTGAGCGCCCCTTACTGATCGTGGTCAAAGCACCCGGTGAGGAACCTTCGCCGGATGAACTGAAAACCTACCTGGACGGCAAGATCGCCAAGTGGTGGATCCCTGATGACGTGCAGTTCATCGAAGACATGCCCCACACCGCCACTGGCAAAATCCAGAAAACGACTTTGCGTGACATGTTTGCGGATTACCAGTTTCCGGGCTAATCCATCGGCAACCGCTCGCGATACCATCCTCTTAACGAAGGATGCTGGCGAACACTTAGGTCGATGAGCGGATCACGCCTCAGGCGATACCTTTCAGAAGCGCTGCGGCTGCTGCGGCAGCGCCGATTCAGTGTCTTGTGGGATAAAAGTCTGCGCATGGCGGATGCTATGGCGGCTCGCGTCTCTGTGAGTGACTTGGAGGCCGCCTGCGCGGGGGCTTCGCCACTGGTGTGCATCGTGGATAGCGCTCAAGGGGGAGGCGCGGCGATCGCCGCCGCGAGGTCTGCATCGGCATGGCGGGAGCAGGGCTTTGGCACGCTCCATCTTGGCTGCGATCCGATGGGCAGCATCACCGTGAATATTATATTGCCGGGTGAGGCAACGCCCGCATTGTCTGGCCGACTGAGCGGTTGGCCGGCGCTACCAGCGTCGGTCAGCGCCATGGAAATTCACTCTCTGGCGGGGTTTACCAAACCGGATGTGGTCGCGACATGGCTGACCGACGCCATGACGCTGATCAATGACAAGACAGGCTTATGTGCGGCAGATGAGATGGCCTACAAACCTCATGCCGCCACGGTGCATTGGCACGATCATTATCCCGTTTGCCCTACACGCCACCTGCTGAACGCAGAGAGCCGTTATTGCGGTATCCCCGACCCCACTATTTGTACCAGTTGCCTGCCCAACAACCCTCACTGCCTCGATGCGCCGCTGCGATCGGTGGATATTGTCGCGTGGCGCGAGCAATGGGGGCAGGTGCTGGCGGGGGCTTCGTCGATCCGAGTGTTCTCGCCATCGAGTCGCGAATTGCTGTGCCGCGTGTGGCCCGAACATGACAGCAAGGTGGTGCTGGCCCCCCACGACACTAGACACATCAGGCGGAGCCGCATGTCACCAGCGCCCGAATCAGCTTTGCATATTGGTGTGGTGGGGCGCATTGCGTCCCATAAAGGCGCAGCGCAGGTAGCGGGTCTGGCACGGTATATCGCAGAGACCGGTGCGAACGCCCGCATC
>CALKHC010000155.1 GCA_938091425.1 uncultured Luminiphilus sp.
AGCCTTTCTTAGCTACTTTACACCTTCAATGGCGCCTTCAGCTTAAAGCAAAGGGGAGACGGGGCCTGTGCCCAGAGAGACAAGCGCTTTTTCTGTTAGTGAACAGAAGCTGGGGGGGGGTGGCGCTCGCTGCCCCCCCCACACAGCAAGCGGCGCCCCTAAGGCACCACTTTTCGTCAAAGCTGACATCAAATCTGGCGTTTTTGGGACACCGACGCACCGCAAGAGAACACTGCTAAATCTAAAGCTTTTCTCCTCGCTTGCAGAGGAATCCGTCTAATTGTCTATTATGTCTCAGTGCTGCCCGGGGGTGAGCGCGCCCTCACTCAGAACCTATGCTGGTTATCGTGTGCTTCGTGATTTTCCAATCTTTATCTCTGACCATGTGCGTCTCGTAAAATCCCCACAGAGTGGTCTTTGGCTTATTCGCATCCTTGTAATACTCGGTCGCTTGCAAATTAGTCCTCACGATGGCTTTTTCGCCATTAAAGCTGATCGCTGGATTACCCAGCAGATGCTGCGAGGCTTTCGTACCGTCTAGCGCCTTCTCCACGAACTCGATCCAAGCTTCAATCCCAGTGAGCTTAATCTCTCCACCATCCGGTGAATTGGAGTCAAAAATCATCATCACTTCTACATCGACAGCAAAAAGAGACTTCAACAAGGGGTAATCCTTTGTGTCCAGTGCTAATGCATAGCTACTCATAACGTCAGCAATTGCGAACCTATCCTCCAGCTTCAAACCTTCGGAGCGCGCGTCCAAATTAACCGCGATCATTAAAAGCAATACCAAGCATGTTTGTTTCAAATCATCCTCCTTCTGTGCCTAGACTGGTTTTGGTTTTGGGTACATTCTATAACCGATGGGCTGGCCAGAATTTGCCCTCGATTCAGTAGTATCACAGCATGGTCGCCGACGTCGCCAGCAACTTGCCGTTGTTGGCGGTCGGACCGACAGTACGTTCTGTCTGCTTACTGCTTAGGAGGCAGCGACTTGGGCATCATCGACCACCACAGCCCGCTGAATATTCTGATTTCGGTTAAGGGGCACCCTTTCGAGCGAGACGCTTTTGCCGAGCTATTTGAATCCTTTGACGGCATCCGCCACACCTTCGTTGAGCAGCCCGCCAGCCAGGCATTCATGAACCCTGAAGGCGCTGCGTCATGGGATGCTGTGGTGTTTTATGATATGCCAGGGATCGACTTCAGCACACAACCTCCTGGACTGGTGCCACCTTCGGATACGCTCAAGCAAGGATTCACGGACTTGTTGACTGCGGGTAAGGGCATGGTGTTTTTGCATCATGCGATCGCTGGTTGGCCACTCTGGCCGGAGTACGGCGAGGTCATTGGTGGACGCTTTTTTTATCTGCCTACCGAATGCCGGGGCGAATCGGTGCTCGACTCAGGCTATCGGCACGATGTGTCCCACTCTGTGCAGGTGGCGGGGTCACCGCACCCCGTTACCGAGGGCCTCGAGAGCGACTTCGCACTTACGGATGAGCTGTACCTATATGAAGTATTCGAAGATGGCATTGATCCCCTGCTCACCAGCGATCACACCTTCGAACGCGAACATTTTTACTCGGCCCGCCACGCGGTGACCGGCAACATGTTTTGTAACGACGACTGGCCGCACCCTAAGGGGTCAAACCTCATTGGCTGGGCAAAAACGGCCAAAAACAGCCGCATCGTTTATCTGCAGCCAGGTGACGGGCCCGACACCTATGCGTCGCCGCACTATCGGCGGCTGGTCGAAAACGCGATTCGGTGGGTGGTAGCCGGCGCTTCCTAGATCCCAGTGCTCTTAGGGAGTGCCAATCAAAAATGGGACCAAAGTGGCGATCGATAACACACAAGCATGAACAAGCGCCTACCAGGCCTTACCAGTAGGCAATATCGCGATCTGCTCGATGACCATCTCGCCCTGCGAGCCCGTCTGCAATAGGAGACGGATTTGCTCGGGTTGACTGTCGGCAGGCCATGATAATGGGACGACCCAACCGCCCTCATCCTTCACGAGCGAACTCACTGGTAGCGGCGCCGTTACTACCTGCCAGCCACTGTTAGCCGCGTCCATAAACTCAACCCCAATAGATTGCAGTCGGCCTTTCCATCTCGTTCCTACTAAAAGCGTGCGATGCAATGACGGGTCAATGACCAGCTCTGGCGGACTTATCAACTTGAGCAGCGTCTTAGGATGGCGCCACCTCAAAGACCCCTTATCCGCCCACAGAAGCGTATCGGTGTCTGACTTATGCCACCCGTCAGCGCTGGAATAACCCTCGTTGCCAAATGGCCAGTAGAGCGCTTTTCGGGGAAGACCAGCATATTCGGCCAGAAAATCTCTTACCGCCGCCTCGAGCGGCGTATTTAAATAAGCAGTGTGGGCATGAAACCCCGGCTCTCCGGCAAAATCACCGTTGCTCCCATTCCATGCCATGGGGGACAGGACGCGAGCGTGATAGTTAAAAAGTTCTCGCAGTGACTGGTACGCCGCGCCATAGCCCGGCAACAAACTCGGCGGGTCACGAAAGTCTGCTGTGTTGTGCTCCACAATCCCCCAGTCGGGGTCCAGATCAGAGAACACCTTGAACAAACTTTTGCCACTTTCTGTTTCAATATTATTCATTGCACTCTGCCCGTAAACAATGGCTCCAAGATGCCCGAGCGATGGCTTGGCACCCTCCACTGTCATACCTGCAGAGTCGAAGTTTTTTAACGTGCTGTGCATCTGCTCCGAGAAGGGCATGGCCCATTGCCGCGGCGCCATAAAGCCTTGCGATGAATAAACCTTACTTGAGCTGATGCCAGCCTCTACCAGCCAACGACTCAAATCGTCATAGTGAAGATCAACAAGATGCCGGCGGAACTGCTCCCACAAAAACATCCAAGGCTTGCTCTCACCCGGCAGGTAAACTCTAGGGATATCTCGCGGTGGCTCCACATTATCCCAGCTAGCAAAATTTTCTTCCGCGATCTCATTCACCTCCTCCAATTGGAGACGATATGAGCGGTACTCCGACAGCATCGCTCCATCGGCATACAAACCCGCCCCCGCCAGCCAGTCCCTGAATTGGCGAAGCGTGTCGGGATTGAAATCGTGCCAACTTCCTTTGACAAAGGGGCTGAGATAAACATCCGCATCGAGGTTAATGCCCGCGAAGAGCTGGGGATATTCGCGAGCAAAACGCGCTAACCGTCGACCTGCCGCCTGAAGGTTGCGCTTTTTATACTCTCTCACCGTGTCATTGTAGGCATTCAAAGTCAGCGCCCTTGATAGTTCAGGGGACTTTAAAGAACCGGGCAGACCGGACACGAGATCATCGGGATAGACCTGGTCGTTCTGGTCCCATTGACAATTCCGCGGATCCAATTCCAAGTAATCGGTCAGATCGAAGTCAGGCACCCCGCCATTCGCATCACCCCAAACTCCGCCATTTAAAGTGAATAGGATAGGTAGGTTTTCGGTAACGGCATGGTCTATCAAGCCTTCGAGCCAGTCATCCACCAACAAGAACCCTGTATCCAGCGGCACTCGCCCGAGCTCAGACTCAAACTGCCAGTCCTCACTTTTTCCCCGGGTAGAGCGCATGTAGAGAATAGGTACTCGGAGACCGACACGAATGGTGCCGCTATCATATTTTCGGTAAGCCTCAGAGAAGCCTTGGTTGCCCCGAGCAGAAATACCGCTGGTCCCCAACGCGAACCAAAACGGGTCCTCGAGCCATGATGGATATTGATCGAGCCAAGAGCTCCACAACGTGGATAGTTTAACGGGGCGGTAACGAATATTTTTTAGCACAACCCTCTCGCCAGACTCACGGTAGGCAACTATCTGCAGTACTTCATCCGAGCCCATGGCAGCCGGCAACTGCAAGCGCCCATGAAATCCAGACTCATTAGCCTCTGGTTTACCAAGGTGCGCTGCAACGTCACCACGCTCCAAACCAGAATCCAGCGGATAGCTCCAAGATCCGGATTCCAAAAGCACTCGGGTCACGGGGTCCTCAACGCCCGCCCATATCCAGCCTCCCACCTCAATTTCCGGCTCCTGCCAAATGCTGAAGACAGGGGAATCGACATAGAAATCAGGTTCGGCATCTACGCTGAATGATGCGGCCAACAGTATCGCTATCGATACGAAGGCCAATAAT
>CALKHC010000156.1 GCA_938091425.1 uncultured Luminiphilus sp.
GCCGAGTGGTGGTGTAATGTCGGCGAGAGTCACTAGCGGCTAACACTATATGACCGGGGCTACACCTCAATATCAGCGATGGACCGTGCTCAGCGGCTTGTTCCTGGTTTACATGGCCTCAAATGGGGTCACCTTGCATACGCTGCCCTTACTGTATCCAGAGCTGATGGACAGCTTTGGCTGGCAGGCGAGCGAGGTGACGCTGCCCGCAACCGTGTTTTTTGTCATCGGTGCTGTCACATCACCACCCGCGGGGTGGTTGCTTGATCGTTATTCATCCCGCGCGATCATTGCTATCGGCAGCACGCTCCTAACACTCGGATTGCTGGCCTACTCCGCTACCAATAGCCTCTGGCAACTGGTTGCAGTCTACGCCTTACTGGGCCTGGCTCTGTCTCTCTGCGGCTTGGTCTCCAACATGGTGATGCTGACAGGCTGGTTTGCGTCGGGACGCGGCCGCGCCACGGGCATACTACTGATGGCGTCGAGTCTCGGCGGCGCTCTGTTTCCCCTCGCGGTAGGCTCGGGCATCGAACAATTCGGTTGGCGGCACACCGTTTTGCTGACAGGCATCGGCGTCGGCTCAGTGATGCTGGGTAGCGTCTGGTTATTGTTACGTGACGCCAGGCGAGTGACGCAGACCCCGCCAACCCCCACCTCCTCGCCGCATGAGGAGGAGCGCGTCATCCCACTGCTCTTCACCCGTCGCTTCGCTGTCATTGTCTGCGCGACCGGCAGCCTATGGTTCATTATCATCGCGCTGACCCAGCACCAATCTATTCATTTGGCAAAAGACGTCGGTCTGGCGCGATCCACTCTGCCATCTGTATTCAGTCTGTTTTTTGGCTGCTCGGTGGTGGGCAAGTTCTGCTTCGGATTGCTGTCTGACCGCTTCGACCTTCATCGGGTCATGGCGGTGGCGATACTGATGCTGGCGATAGCACTGATTGCGCTCAGCCAGATGACGGCTACCGCCACCGCCTTACTTTACGGCTACGCTGTGCTCGCCGGGCTGGGATTCAGCGGCGCATTTACCTGCATTCAAATTCTGATTGCAGCGCATTACAGCGGACCTTTATATGGGCGAGTTCTGGCCACAATTGTCCTAATCGACACACTCTGCGGCGCACTCGGCACCCAGACGATTGCGCTCGTTCGGGAGTGGCGGGGCGACTACACTGCCGCCTTCATCGGCATGGCACTACTCGGTACTGTGAGCGCGCTAATGATACTTAGCCTCACGCGCCTGACGGCAGGGTCGGCACCGCCTGTACAAGCGAGAAACGGGCCATTGTGAATCTCAGAAATCGTTAATAGACAGCACGCACCGCTCATCCGACAGCAGGTCAGCAACGGCATTATGATCCGTGAAGGCGGACTTGTAATCGGTCATAAAGGCCACGCCCTCGTCTCGGATCCGGCGCCGCTGCAGCGCGCTGCAGAAGCGTCGAACATCCTCCTCACTCTCAAGGATCAAAGGCGGCACTTCAGCGGTGGAGCCACCTGCATCCTTTGCGACCATCGTGAAATAACACGTGTTCGTGTGCTTACTAGCCCCCTCCTGCAAATTTTCAGCGACCACCCTGATTCCCACGACGAGGGATTTTTTACCGACGTAATTCACCGATCCCATCAGCGAAACCACCTCACCCACCTCTACTGGACGGAGAAACTGCACGTTATCGACTGAAACGGTGACGCAGTAGTTTCCTGCGTGCTTACTCGCACATACATAAGCCAGTTTGTCCATCAACGACATCAGCGTGCCGCCGTGCACCTTACCGCCAAAGTTGGTGTAACTCGGCACCATCAGCTCTGTGATCACGCTTCGCGAATACGCAACGGGATGCCCTTTCATAGCAAAACTCCTCCGGCCTGCAGGCTATACGCGCTAAAACACGTCGGGGATTAGACATTCAGCTCCCGGCTCCGGCTAACAAAAAAGTATCCTCCACCCAAAGGCTGTCAGGAGCTGACTCTTCACAACTCAGAATCATCCGAGAGTTATTTGCCTTAATACCCAAGGGGGGTATACTGAAATCCGCATGTTATACCCCCATGGGGTATATGAAAGATAAATCAGGGAATCGGTTGATGAGAGACGAAACACAGCGTAAGGCAGACGCCCGTCTGGCACGCGTAGAGGGTCAAATCAGGGCAGTGCGCAAAATGGTCACCGAGGATCGCTACTGTATCGATGTTGTAAGACAGGTCCAGGCGGCGCGCTCAGCGCTAAGCAGCCTAGAGACACTGATCATCGATGACCACGTTGATACGTGCGTGCAACACGCCCTCGAAGCCGGCGAGACAGGCGAACGCAGGGAAAAGGTGACCGAGCTGGTTTCCATCCTCACAGGGAAGAAAAAGTGATAGGCGCCCGGACGGCGCTGCTATTGGTGCTGGGCTGCCTTGCGTCCGCAACGGCGTTCGGTCGCCCGGTCTCCTATGCAGGCGGCTGGACGGTGATTGAAGAATCAGACCGGCTGTCGAGCTCTGCCCTTGTTCACTACACTCCGTCTCCCACCATGTCATTGGGCCTCAAGACAGAAGTCAATCGTGACTCAGATTTCGCGATCTATAGCGTTCATCCCACGTTGCTAGCAAAGAGATGGTTCGGAGCGGATTATCAAGGCAACCTGTACTTCCACGGGGGTATCGGGGTGGCGTCCGGCATAAATAACAACCCCCAATCTGATCACATGGCTATCTACGGCGGTGTGATGGCCGACTGGGAGACGCGCTCCCTTTTCGTGGGATATCGAAACCGCTATCTGGAAGCTGGCGAATATGCCAGCCAATTCATGCAGGCATTCCGGGCTGGTTTTGCGCCTTATGAGGGAGACAGCGGCGATCTTCATACTTGGTTAATGCTGGAGATAGACCATCGTCCCTCCGATCCAGATTCGGTAACAGCCACCCCATTAGTGCGCCTGTTCAAGGGACCACTACTCATAGAGGCCGGCTACAACCTCACCGTCAACCAGCCGCTGTTTAACTTTACTTATCGCTTTTGAAAAGGAGCGTCACTATGCATTTGCTTATAAAGACTGTCGCAATGACCACTGCTCTGTGCCTCTGCTTCGTTGCCGAAGCGCAGGAACATGGCGATCACATGCCACACGACACGCATGAGCATCATGATCACACGCATCAAGAGACCGATTCAGGTCATTCCTCGCACGATGGCCACGAGAGCGAAGCCAGACCAGCTCTGACGCACACCGAAGATATTGACTCCGCCCTCGCGAAAGGTGGAGAACCTATCGTTGCAGATGTCCTGGGCGTCGTCTGCGACTTCTGTGCGCTAGCCATGAATAAAATCTTCAGCAAACGCGAAGAAGTCGCCGCGATTTATGTCGACCTCGACACCAAAGCGCTTAGCTTGGTGCTTGCACCTGGCGCCTCCCTCAGTGACCAGACCATTGCCGATCTCGCCATTCAGGCGGGTTACCGGATTGCTGATATTCGTCGAGGCGATGAGGCGCTGGGCATGGCATCGTGAAGGGTGACTGGCGAGACAGCATTGCACCGTCCGTAGCGCTTTTTGGCAGCGCCTCGACGCTTCTGTGCTGCGCGCTTCCCGCGCTTCTGATCTCGATTGGCGCTGGCGCAGTGATGGCCGGGCTGACCGCGGCGATTCCCGGCATCATGTGGCTGTCGGCCCACAAAGATATCCTGTTCGCCCTGTCGGGCGGACTAATGGCCGCCAGTACCATACTGTGGTGGCAACAGCGCCACGCACCCTGTCCCGTAGACCCCATCAAAGCCGCGGCGTGTGCCCGACTTCGACGGGTCAATATCTGGCTGCTGTCAGTCGCCTGGGGGGCCTATCTGATCGGCCTATTCTTCGCCTATCTGTGGGTGCGGATATTTTACTGACGAGATCGTCGACTGCGGGTGTTTAGGAACAACCACAAACCCAATACCGCGGTTGCCAGAGCGAGCAACGAAAAGATCCTAAGCAGCAACGTACCGATCGTATCTCTATCTTCATAGCTCATAATGTGGAGAGACCATAAAAAATCCCACCAACGCCATGCGTCATGGCGCACCACCGTCACCTCGCCAGACATCGCGTCAACATAGGCGACCCGGTCAGGATCCTCTGCACGCCAAAGCCGCCACAGCGGCAACGGCGCGCCTCGATACTCGCTACCGGGCACGTCAGCGTCGACCCTCTCAAATTGATCGGGTTTGATCACCGTCCTTTCAGTGCCCAGCCTCAAGGCTTGCTCGCCAGAAAGCGCAGCGATCGGTGCGCCCTGCTCATCCAGCCACTGTACTCCGTCATCTGTCTGCACACCGACTATGAGCTCGCCAGCAAGGCGCTCCTGAATAACGACCTTGTTGGCCGATACCAATCCGGCCTTCAACTGCGACAAGTCCAGCTGAGTCGGTGGGCTACTCCGCTTGAACTGGTGGCCGCGCACATAGTCGATGTCGATAAAGGCGAAATAAAGGCCGCTCAGGGTCCATAACAACAGCTGGCACGAGGTCACAAGCGCGACGGCACGATGCCATCGCCTTAGCCTGCGCTGTTTCCGCAGCGGATTGGAGCTAAGTCCCTCAACCATGGTTCATCTCATGGTGATGCGGTTGGTTGCGGATAACAAATTCGCATCGGTAGACCTACCTCATCCAACTCTCGCTTGCCCTCAGGCAGAAAGCATCGATCTGCGGCATCAAGCCGCGCCACCACACCACAGACTAACGCATCTATCATATCGTCTCTCGCACATTGCGAACGGGGCACTGAGTTCATCAGGTTGCGAACCAAGCGGTCAATGGTCCGAGCCGAAATATACCGGGCCAAAATCCGTCGCCGCTCGCGATAGCCAGCGTCGGTTTTCTTGTTGTCTACCATTGGCATGCCACTATTGAAACTACTGAAACAGAGCTCAGGATGAGTTTCCAACCAATCCAAATAGTTGTGACGAGATGATCGCAGCAGTGCCTCGGCCTCTCGAATCTTAGGTAGTAGATAGAAAGCCTGCTTGCTCACGCCTTTGCCACACTGCGCCTTACTCGCGAGATTGATCTCCTCATAAGGTAGCGATGCCAACGCTAACCTTGGGGGCACGGGGAACACGCTGCTGCTCCGCTTACCAAGCAACCGCCTCGCGGCCTGGTCGCATTCCCTGAAGCCGTCTCTTGACAGGCCAATGGGGATATCGACACAGACAGTGGCCTGCGCCTCGAGCAGCGGAATAACCGACTTGAGATCTGGCAGGCAGTGCAGAGACCAGCGCTCACCATCCCAGCCTGCGCAGACCCAACCACCGCGACAACCATCAATGCCGGCAGCAATGAAAGACCTACGGAAATTAGATGCCATCAAATCGACGAGGAGACCTTAGAGCCTAAGCGGCGCCGTCAATCGCCCTTTCAGGCCCGCATCGGAGGTGAGGCAGGACTCAGGACTGAAATCGCCTGACCTTCACAGGTAACTCGGTAAAGCCCCTTATGAACAGATTGCACGTTCGCTTGGGCTCACCGACGACCTCAATAGTGTCAAAGCGCTGCAGCACCTCCTCCCAGAGGATACGCAACTGCATCTCAGCCAGGCGATTGCCCATACAGCGGTGAATACCCGCTCCGAAGGAAAGGTGGTTTCGGACATTGGGTCGGTCAATCCAAAAGTCATTTGGCCGCTCAATCACTGCATCATCGTAGTTGCCGGATACAAACCACAGCACCACTTTTTCGCCTTTCGCGATTTTTTGACCATTGAGCTCTACATCACGAGTCGTGGTGCGGCGCATATGGGGTAACGGTGTCTGATAACGAATGATCTCGGAGACCATGGACGGTATGAGCTCCGGATTCTGCCGCACCTTGGCCATTTCATCCGGGAACTGATTCAGGAACACCACGCCGCCCGACATAGAGTTACGGGTCGTGTCATTACCCCCCACAATCAAGAGCATGATGTTGCCCATGTAGGTCAGCGGGTCATCCACCATGTTTTCGGTATTAGGATCAGTCTGAAGCATGCGAATGAGGTCAAACGCCTCTTTGCCGTCACCTTTGCGTTCGTGCCACAGCTCAGTGAAACGCTGCAGGCATGCGGTGATGTGCTGAATGATGACCTCGCGGGTCGACCCTTCACCGGCGGTGATTCGGACGTCGGAGGTAAACATGTCTGACCACTCTGTGAGCTTATTGCGCTCCTCCCACGGAAAATCAAACAGCGTGGCCAGCATTTTTGTAGTGAGATCTCGGCTAACCAGCTTGACCCAATCGAACGGCTCATCCTCCGGGAGCGCTTCCAACACTTCGATGGTCCGCTCGCGGATCAGCGTCTCGAACTCCTGGAGATTACGGGGCGCCACCACGTGATGCACTGCCCGTCGCTGATCATCATGCTCAGGCGGATCCATCGCAATGAACATCTTGAGAATCATATCGGGCTCGGGATCGATAATCGCGATAGAGGGCTCTGAAGAGAACGTCTCGGTATCGCGCTCGATCGCGACGATATCCTCGTAACGGGTCACAGACCAGAAAGGGCCCGCGGGACTCTCGGGCTGGTAGTGGACCGGGCACTCCTCACGCAGTCGCGCGAAGAGCTCGTGCCAGTAGTCATACTGGAACATACGCGGATCAGAAACATCCAGCTGCTCGAGCGGCAAAGTACGATAATCTGGTGCCGCAACACCCATTGGCATGTTCATATTATCAACGTTTTCATTGGCTTAGCGCTCAATATTTAATAAGCCTCCACTACATCTGAAACTCGGGCAGCCTCACCGTGACGTCTGCCATACCATCTGACACCACTATCTGGCAGGCCAACCTAGAGTTGTCTGCCCTGTCGGGTCTGAGCCCCAGCATTGCAGTCTCCTGTGAGTCAGGCGCCGGCAAATCGCCAGAGACCTCGACAAAACAGTGGCAAGTGCCGCAGATGGCACCTCCGCCACAGTCCGCATCAATACCCGGCACGTCATGCTTGAGCGCGGCCTCCATCAGAGACAACCCCACGTCACCGTCGACCATTCGCTCCGATCCGTCATGCTGAATAAACGTGATTACCGTCATGGACTGCTGCTTCCTTCTCCGTTACCAATCGACAACTGCTAGGCTTTCGCCATGCTCTCATTTCGCCCGAGAGAGGCTATCACCGCCGCTCTTAACCCGCTACTGCCTGCTCGGCCTCAAACGCCTCGTGGAACGCCGCCAACATGCTTTGCTCATGGCTCTGCGCTTCCGAGGTATCCAGTGGTCGCTCCAGCTTGGCCCAGTCGATGTCACCGTCATCAGCCATCGATTCATAATCAAGAATACCCAACTCCTCAAATCGGGGACGCACCGCTTCGGTGAGCAGGCCAATTCTCCTGAGATTGGGCACCACTCTCTGGAACAGCAAATTCCGGAAAGTCGACATCACAAACCCGTCCAGTACTTTGCGACGACTCTCCTCAACATCCCACCCGAAGCGACGGAAAACATCCGTAGCAACCAAGCGCTCTCGACTGATGGCGCAGGCCTCGAATGCAAACAGGGCTCGCTCCTCTCGCTCTTCGTCAGTCAGCGTCTGCACGTACTCTTCAAGGTAATTGACTCCGAATGTCACGTGGCGCGCCTCATCACGCGTCACGAGGTAAACAATATCCTTAAGCACCGGGTCAGGTGTCGTCTCTCTCGTCGTGTTAAAGGCCGACAAAGCGAGGCCCTCGATCACAATCTGCATGCCTATGAACTTCAGATCCCATCGTGGGTCCGTCAGAATTTTGTCGATGATGCTATTGAGGTGAGTATTGATCGGATACATCAATCCAATACGCTTCTGAATGTATTGATTAAAAACCTCAACGTGTCGGGCCTCATCAAACGTCTGAGACGCCGCGTAAAGCTTCGCATTAAAAGTCGGTGCGCAGGAACAGAGCTGACTCGCTACCAATAGGGCGCCCTGCTCACCATGCAGGAACTGGGATAGGGACCACGCATTCATATGCAACCAGAACTCGGCGCGCTCCTTCTCGGAAAGAGCAAGATAAGGGGGATAGTCGTGCAGATTCATCAGTTCAGCCTGCCCCTCTTCTTCTGGCCAGGGCTGATCCCAATTGATATCCATCTGCGGGTCCCAGTTCAGCTGCTTACCCAAGTCATACAGTTTTTTGATGCGGTCGTCCTGGACTGAGTAATCCCAGTTGTAAGATCCCGTGAGCGGCGTCTGAAAGATTTGCGCGACGTGATCGACGTCGGCGCTGGTCAGCACATCCTCCAGCTCCGGGTTGTCCCTCGGGTAATCTGGATTGGGGAACTGCTGGATTTTCCGGGGTGTCTTGTCACTCCATTCGATTTTCATCGCTCATTCTCCGTTTTTCTCTCGGACATCTTCTGTCGGGAGCGGTGTTGACTCAAGGTGCTACCTTGCCAAATAAAGGTCATTTGTGGCCAAATGAGGCATGGAATCCTCTATACCCAGTCAATATCTCCTCGTACTTGTGGCCCTGGCAGTCGAGCGAGGTTGCGCACCCACTGCACTCTTTCGTAACACCGGCCTGAACCTCGACAGACTCAGTAGCCCCGGGGCTCGGGTTGATGAAACGGAGGCGGACCAGATCATCTCCAACGCCTTGGCCTCAACGGGTGATCCGTCACTTGGCTTAACGGTAGGGCAACAACTGAATCTGAGTGCTCACGCAGTGGTTGGGCAAACCTTTCTCGCCTGCGCCAATCTGATGGAGGTGCTGGATACGCTAGTCCGCTACGGACCCCTATTGACAGGCCGACAGTCACACATCGATCACTACAGTGACCCCAACGCTGGACGCATTGGCCTCACGTTGAGCGTGACCTCACCATCGTCCTCAACGCGGTTTACACACGAGGCGATATTTTCAGCGGCTCAGAAAACGCTCTCCGACTTACTGCAAACATCAACGGTCGATATCGCGGTATCACTGCCGTATGACAGCCCGCGGGACACAGCCGCTTTCAAGGAAATTTTCGGCGCCAATGTTCACTTCAATGCCGCAGTGGCGACTCTGAGCATACCCCAAGCCCTAACAGACAAACCTCTACCGACATCAAATCCTACGCTGAGATCCCAGTATGACGCAGAATGCGCAAGACTTTTGGCCGACCTGTCAGACAATGCAAGTTGCGCAGAACGCACCCTGGCCGCGCTCGACCAATTAGAAGGCCAATACCCGGGGTTGGATCAAATGGCATCCATGCTGCACCTGAGCACTCGGACTTACCGACGTCGACTGCAAGCGGAATCCACCTCTTTTCAGGCGCTACTAGATTCGATTCGCTACAGACACGCTACGCATTTGCTTCGACACCCCGAGTTGTCAGTTGATCGGGTAGCGCAACGACTCGGCTTCAGCGACGTGTCAAACTTTCGCCGCGCTTTTATTCAATGGAGCGGGGAGTCGCCATCACGCTGGCGCAAACACCAGCGCGCAGCAATGCGTCACACGGAGTATTGAACTCTCCGCAAATCAAAGCCCTTCCGAGGGAAGTGCAAGTAGATCACATGGCCTGAATCCAGAGCCCGGGAAATCACAATCCTGTTCTGATCAACGGCAGTCAACTCACCCCTTGTCTCGTCCCGGGCATAATCAGACGGCGCCACCCCGACGCACTCTCCCAACTGATAAGGCTCGGTAACTGCTCCAGTAAAAGCCGACTGACTTTCGGCAATATCCTGAAGGACACGATCCCATGATGCGGGCAATGGATCGCCATGGCCCGGGGCGCTCATGCGCCCCATCCACTGCGACACCGAGGGCGGCCAGCTCGACATCACGCGCCGATCAATCTGACAGGCCATCCACAACGGGTGATAACAACACAGGTCGAGATAACCAGGTGTATCGCCGGTTAAATAGGGGCTCGAGGAAAGGCACGCCGCAAGGTGCGCAATAAATTCTTGCACTGCTCCACGCGCGCGCTCAGGGTTCAGCGCCTCAATCGTCGAAGCCCGCATCATCTGCGCGCGGTCACGCACAAATCGCCCGACTCCTAGGACCCCCAACTGCCTAAATAAAAATCCCGTGACCTTGATCGGCGATACTGCCGAAAACACGGCAAAAAATATCTCGCGCTCGGCCCAATCGCGCAGCACCTCTTCGTCAGCCTCAAGATCAGTGACCGCACCATCATCATGGTAGAGCGACTCAAAAGCCAAACGGGTGTCGCAATAAAAATGTGCACCCATTTGTAATACCGGGATTCGGCGATAACCGCCCAAGAATTGATCCAGAGCGCCTCTGGGTGGTTGTGGCGGAATTTGGATAGACGACCATGTCATGCCGAGCAGCCCCATGGCCAACCGAAGCTTTTCAGAATAGGGCGACATCGGGTAGTGGTAGAGCACAGGGATCACGGGTGGGAGCCTAACAAGTTACTCATCGAGGAGGCCACCTTGATGCCATCATAAGCATTAAAAAAGCCGGCAATTGCCGGCTTTATTAATTTATGCCACTCCCAAACGCGGCATAAACGACTGTTACTTCTTTTTGCCTGCTTTTTTCTTAGCAGGAGCCTTCTTCTTAGCAGGAGCCTTCTTCTTGGCTGCCTTCTTCTTAGCAGGAGCCTTCTTCTTTGCTGCTGCCTTCTTCTTGGCAGGAGCCTTCTTCTTGGCTGCCTTCTTCTTAGCAGGAGCCTTCTTCTTCGCTGCTGCCTTCTTCTTGGCAGGAGCCTTCTTCTTGGCTGCCTTCTTCTTAGCA
>CALKHC010000157.1 GCA_938091425.1 uncultured Luminiphilus sp.
ATGGCAAACGCATCCATGTCCTCGCGCGTGAGCCCGTGGGCGTCAGCAGTTTTCTGTGCGAAGGTGCCCATCGCAGCTCCTGTATACGCGTCTTCCAAGCCATCGATAAACATATGATCAAACAATTTGGTGTGCCCGAGCCGTTGGCCTTTGCGCCCGGTCATCAGAATCTGCGGCGCGTTAGACATGCTCTCAAGTCCGCCACTGATGACCAGCTGGTTGGTACCGGCGGCGATGCTGTCGATACCAAAAATGGTGGCCTGCATACCACTGCCGCAGGCTTTGTTAATGGTGACCGCGCCAGTGGTGCTTGGAATGCCTGCAGCGAGCATGGCTTGCCGCGCCGGACACTGCTTGAGGCCAGCGGGTAATACACAGCCCATGAACACTTCATCCACTGCCTCGGGTGCAACACCGGCTCGTTCGAGCGCAGCGGCAATGGCGGCTGTGCCCAATTCATTGGCTGTAGCGTCGGCGAGATCGCCCAATAATCCGCCCATTGGCGTGCGGGCGCCATTGACAATCATTACATCGGACATAAAGAAGCTCTTAACAGAAACGAGGGCGGGCATTTAGCCCGAACTGTGACAGCCCTGCAAGTTCAGTGCTGACTCGGGTTCGCGGCAAACGACTTGTCGCGTACGGCGGTGCGAAAAGCCGAGGGCGTCAGCCCGGTTTGCTCGCGGAACATGCGGCTGAAATGCGAGGCGTCGTGCAGGCCCACTGCGACCCCAACCTCAGTGATCGACAGATTGGTTCGACGCAGCAGAGCCTGTGCTTCATCCAGCCTGCGTCGTTGCAGGTATTGGCCGATGGATACGCCGGTGGCGGACTTGAAGCGTCGTATCAGTGTGCGAGTGCTGACGCCGAGCTGCGAGGCCAGTGCGCTCATGGCGGGGGCGGCGCGCAGATCTCGATTCAGCTCGGTTTGCACGTCGGCAATGAGCTCATCATGGTGCAGGTCTCTCGGTGTGCCAACCGGAGAGGGAGAGAAGCGCTGTCGAATTTCCGGTGAAAACTGATTTTCAATATGACGGGCCACCCGAGGAGAGAACAGCTCGCCACAGAGATACACCATTAAGTCAGCCACCGAGTTTACGCTGCTCACACAGAACACATTGTCTGACTGCGTGATCAATTGACGGCGTTCCAGCCGCACCCTTGGGTAGCGGTGCGCAAAGGCGTCGAACCACTGCCAGTGAGTGGTCATCGTTCTGCCCTTCATCCGGCCGGTCTCTGCCAAAAGAAAGCTGCCCGAGCCCACGCTGATCGTCAGTTTGCTGGTGCTGACATGCTGGTCAATAAGTGCAATGTGTTCTGGGTGACGGCGCAGCACCCGCTGCGGTTGCCGCCAGATCGCGGGAATAATTAATAAATCAGCCTCAATGAGCTCGGTGGCGGGCTTGGTCGCCAGCGTTAGCCCGCTTTGAATAGTGAGCGGCCCCCCCATCTGACTGAAGCAGTCAATACTGAGACGCTGCCGGCCGGCGCGCCCGAGTGCCTGCGCCGCGCCGGTCAGTATCTCCAGTGGCAGGGTGAGTGATGAGGCCAGCATGTCCTCATGGGTCAGCGCCGCAATGCGAAAAAGTGGCGCGGTATTTGGCGTGATAGTCATATTATATGGCGTTATACGCATAGCGATAGCCGCTGTCGAGGGTAAACTGCCACGCTTTCGCGGGTTCGTCAGGAATCCTTGACCCTAAGTTAGGTGGAGAACCTATGCTCAGACTGCCCGTCATAGTTGCCGCAGGTGGTATTAACAGTGCAGGGCGCACTTCGCGGCGCCACGCCTACCGGCGAATGATCTGGGATCATCTCTCAGCCACTGATCGAGCCGCGACCGAGTCCGCTTTGTCGCAGATGATGGGCACAACCGATACCAGCGCCCTGCTCAAGCACACGCTGGTGCGCGAAATCGAAAAAGACTGGTTTGATCACCGAGCGGTGCCCTGGCACCGGCGGGTTCAGGTCAGCGCAGATCAAGACCAGGGACTTTTCGACTACAACCCGGGCGGTGTTGGTGACGGTGAAGTTATCGGTGGGAAGACGTCTCCTCTGGATGACAAACGTCTGCGGGTGGCGCTAGAGCCGGAGTCCGACGTGTTACTGCCTAGCACACGCCAGTTTGATGTCAGCAGTGCAGGCCAGTTGCCCACCGGTTTCAACCCCGGAGATCTCTATCCCTCGCGTAATCATCCCCGCGCAGTGCAGATGACGGTGTTTGCCATGTCGGATGCACTCGCAGATTTGGGCATGGATTGGGCGACGCTGGCCGGCAAGGTGCCCGCTGATGCCGTCAGCGTTTATATCTCGAGTGCGATGGGCCAGCTCGACGACGCGGGGTCGGGCGGCATGCTGCGAGCGCGTCTGCAGGGTCGCCGCGTTACTTCCAAGCAGTGCCCCTTCGGTTTTGCCGAGATGCCTGGCGACTTTGTAAGCGCCTACGTCCTGGGGAGTATGAGTGCAACCGGGCCCGCGCTGGGCGCCTGCGCGACCTTCCTTTATAACCTTCGCCTGGGTATCGCCGATATTCGTGCCGGTCGCTCGCGCATTGCGGTAGTAGGCGCGGCGGAAGCCCCTGTGAATGTCGAGGTTATGGATGGTTATGTCGCCATGGGTGCGTTGGCCACGGATAAAGGTCTTCGGCAAATCGACGGTCTCGCCGATGATGAGCAAGTGGATAATCGCAGGGCCTGTCGACCCTTTGGAGAGAACTGCGGCTTTACGATGGCGGAGTCGGCGCAGGTGGTGATCCTGATGGATGACGCGCTGGCGCTCGAGCTGGGCGCCCCCATTCTTGCTGGCGCACCGTTTGTGAGTGTGCGGGCCGATGGCGCCAAAAAGTCGATCTCGGGCCCCGGAGCGGGCAATTATCTGACTGTGGCAGAGGCCATGGCCACGCTCCGCAATATCCTGGGTGATGAGCGGCTCAAGCATCGTGGCATGGTGCAGGCGCATGGCACGGGAACGCCCCAGAACCGTGTGACGGAATCAACCTTACTCAACAAGGTTGCCGAGGCGTTTGGTGTCGCAGAGTGGCCCGTTGCCGCGATTAAAAGTTACGTGGGTCATTCACTCGGTGCGGCGGCGGGCGATCAACTCACCGCGACGCTCGGTATTTGGCAACACGGGATGATTCCCCGCATCCACACGGTAGATGCACTGGCCGATGATGTGGTGACCGAGCGGCTCAAATTTGCGCTCACCGAGCAGGACAGTGGGGAACGGGATTACGCGCTGATTAACAGCAAGGGGTTTGGGGGAAACAACGCCACCGCTGCCTTATTGAGCCCCAATACCACCGAACACATGCTGGCGCGTGCGCATGGTCAAGCCGAGATGGCCGCCTGGCGGGGTCGTCGCGAGGCAGTGGCAGCAGAGCAGGCCGCGACGGAAGCCGAGCGGGTCGCCGGTAACTGGGCGCCGAGCTACCATTTTGACGAGGGCGTGCTCACCGATACGGATGTCACCGTGACATCCCAGTCGATCGCCTTCGCCGGCCAGACTATTTCGCTCAACGGGGCGGTGCCAGAGGGTTGGCGAGTCGACTGAAGTCAGACATTTGCTACGCTAGCCCTGCCACCATCAAGATGTACTGATATGTCTACTCTCGATACCTTGCTCAATCGCAACTCCCACCCACGCCTGACGGAACCTGGGCCCGATGCCGATCAGTTGCAGATGATTCTGCGGGCTGCATTGCGTGCGCCAGACCACGGGCGGCTGAGGCCATGGCGTTTTGTGGTGATTGGCGGAGATCGACGCGCGGTGTTGGGTGAGTGCTTTCAGCACAGTCTCAAGCTGAAGGGTGTTACTGATGACGCTCAGTTAAAAAAGGCTCTCAACGCGCCATTGCGCGCACCGCTGGTACTTGCCGGGCTGCTGCGCGCTGTCGATCATGAAAAAATTTCCCGCGACGAGCAGGGCCACGCGGTGGCGGCTGCCCTCCACGCGGCGCAGCTCGCAGCGGACGCCCTTGGCTTTGGCTGCGTCTGGCGCACGGGAGGCTATGCCACGGACCCCCATGTCGTCGAGGCGCTGGGAGGTGACCCGGGTGATCAAATCATTGGGTTTCTTTACATGGGCACCCGAGACGGCCCGAGTAAGTTGCTCTCTGAGGAGCCGCTTGAATCTCTTGTGAGCTACTTTTAAATTGCCCGCACACTCGGGGGGGCGTGGCGACACCATGTTGAGAAAACCGTGGCTGCACTTTTTGCTGCTGGGACTGATGTTATTCGTTGGTGGCCAGTGGCTTTTCCCTGAACCCAAGCCGGTGTTGGGTCCTCCCAACCCCGAGCGGCTCAGCGCCATGGTGGAGAACTACACGCGTTTTGCCCCCGCTGGTGTGAGTCCGGCGCTGCTCGAACGTTTCGTTGATACCGAACTGCGCGACGAGCTGCTGTTTCGGGAGGCGCTCAATCGCGATCTCCAGTACCGCGACGCCGCGGTTGAACAGCGCATTATCCGCAACATGCGCTTCCTCGATGCCAACGCCGCTGCCAGCGACCGCGAGTTGATAGAGCAGGGCTATGCGCTAAGGCTTCACCTGACCGACGAGGTGATTCGTCGACGGCTGGTGCAGATCATGGAGCGGCTGATTGTGGCTACCCGTCTCAACCCGGCACCGAGTGCTGAGGCAGTGGCAGTGCGTTACGAGCAGGAGCTAGACAGCTGGCGCGAACCCGCGCGATATACCTTCAGTCACGTATTTCTCTCAACTGAGCGTGCGGCAGAAATGCCTAGCTTGATGACGCAGATCAATGCCGAGAACTTAAGCCCCGACGCGGCACGATTGCTCGGCGCGCCATTTTTGTCGGGTTATGCGTTTCGGCGCCAGAGCCCTGAGCAGATGACCCGTGTGTTCGGTGCTGAGTTTGCTGAACAGGTGAGCGCCACTGAGGTGCAGGCCGGCGTGTGGATCGGGCCAGTGTCGTCGGTCTTTGGGCAGCACTATGTCTATATCGAGGCCTTCGAACCTTCGCGCACGCTGGCGCTGGAAGAGGTCAGTATGCGCATCGAGCGGGATCTGGTCCGTGAGGGAGAAGAGCAGGCAGTGGTCGATTGGGTAGAGGCGGCGATGGCCAGCTATGAGGTGCGACGCTCATGAGAGTGTGGTTCATAGTGTGTAGCTTGCTGTTGGCAACTGATGTTGCCGCACACCGGTTCGCGCCCTCATTACTCGAAGTGACGCAGCTCTCTGGGACGGCCTTCAACGCGTCGTGGAAAACGCCATTGCAAAAAGTTTCGGCGACACCGATTGAGCCGCGGTTTCCTGCCTCCTGTGAGATTACGTCAGCCTCGCCATGGATTCAGGAGGGTACGGGAGAACTAAAGCAGATCCAGCTGCAGTGTCCGACGGGCTTGGTGGGGGAGACTCTTTCGGTTTCAGGGTTGGGCCAAAATCAGTCCTCCGCGCTGCTGCGGGTCACCTTGGCCGACGATATTTTTCATCAGGCGGTGTTCACCGCGACCGAGCCCGACTTTGTGGTGCCTGAGGAAGGCTCTGCAGGCACAGTGGCCTTGGATTACACCTGGCTCGGCGCCGAGCATATCTGGGCGGGGCCGGATCACCTCTTGTTTGTGATGGGGCTGCTGCTGCTTGTCGGTTGGAACCGTCGCCTCATTTATACCGTCACCGCCTTTACGCTGGGGCATAGCGTGACCCTTGGGATGGTCACCCTGGGGCTCTTTGGCTACCCGGTGTCGCTGGTGGAGTTCATGATCGCCCTGTCGATTTATCTCCTGGCAGTGGAGTTGGCGCGCGGATCGGCGGGCGCCCTGTGGCGGCAGCCCTGGTGGTTGGCCGGTGGTTTCGGGTTGTTGCATGGTATGGGCTTTGCAGGCGCGCTGGCTGACACAGGCTTGCCCCAGTCAAACGTGCCGCTGGCGCTGCTTTTCTTCAACGTGGGGATCGAGCTGGGGCAACTCGCCTTTATTGCGCTTCTGATCGTGCTGGCAATGTTCGGTGGCCGCTTGATCGGCGACCGCGTCGGGGCGCTCAGGCCATTGCCGGTGTATGTGCTCGGCGGGCTCTCGGCGATGTGGTGTATTGAGCGCGGGTTGGAAGTGCTGGCCTGATCAGGGGTTGCCCGGCCAGTTCTTCATAGCAATGATGGGATGAAAGGCGATGGCAATGCCCTCGTCTATATGATTTTCGTTTTCCAGCACATCTCGTCGACGAACAAAGGCCGTGCCGCTCCGGGTATCTACAGCGTCCGTCACATCCATGCCGCCTTCGCCAGAGAAGATGCGCTCAAGGTCCATGCTGAACCAAGCGATACGCATGGTCGCTGCCGCGACGGGTCGAGACCAGTCAAACTCCGCGGTGACGCCACTGCCTGCGCCCTGAACGGCGGGCTTGCGGGTAACACCGTCGAAACGCGTGACGCGGTTGAGCCCCTGCTCATAGTAGACGTCCTTCTCGATGATGTCGGTGAAAACAATACTGCCAATGTCGGTTTGATCGCGCAGCTGGTCGCGCACCGCCTGCACAATCTGGATAAACGATTTTTGGTTGACCCGCCCGGTAGTGGGGTCAATGGGATCGCCGTAAATCAGCACCGCGTTGTTCCAGCGTTGCGAGAACTCACGCTGCGCGCGCACCTCATAGCCCGCGTCTTCAAGATATTCCTGTACCCTCGAGTCGACGAAGGCCTCTCTCTTCTTCAGATAGTTGCGTGAGGGCCCTCCGAGGTTGACGCTGGCAATCACCACGACGTTGCTGTCGAGTTGATCAAAAAGGCGCTCTTCAAAGACATTAGTGGGCGTGGTGGGATTGTAGCCCCCACCCACTGTGGCGGAACCGCAGGCGGCCAGCCCTGTTAGCAACAGCGCAGTCATGACTAAGTGGCACAAAGAGCGGAGAGAGACGGCTATCTGACTGAAGATAACGAAGTGGGAATCGCGGATGAGCATACTGTCATTCCTGATGAGCGGACCGCGTATGCTACCAAAGGAGCAGAGCAGATGAACAATGTCCTTCGCACCCGGACGTCAGGGCAGGGCCCTGATCTGGTGTTGTTACACGGACTGTTTGGCCAAGGATCTAACTTGCGCAGCATTGCCCGGGCGTTAGAGGCCGACTTTTGCGTTCACTGCCTAGATTTGCCTGATCACGGTCGCTCGCCCTGGTTGAAGGAGGCATCTCTGGCCTCATATGCCGCGGCAGTGGCGGAGTGGATGGAGCAAAACAAGTTACCAACGGCCGACTTTCTAGGTCACTCACTAGGCGGCAAGGTGGCGATGGAGTTGGCGCTGACAAAGCCAGAGCGGGTGGGGAAGCTGGTGGTGGCAGACATGGCGCCCGTCACTTATGCCGAGCACCATCAACAGATTCTTGAGGCCCTGCAACGGGTGGCCGCCCGACGGTGCCAGACGAGGATAGAGGCAGAAGCGTTGCTGAGCGAGGTGATCGATGATCCGGGCGTAGTGGGGTATCTGCTGATGAGCCTCGAACGCGAGGCAGAGGGTGGGGTGCACCAATGGCGCTTTAACTTGGCGGGTTTGGCTGACGGCTATGGGAGACTGCGAGAGGCGCCCTCTGAGGCTGCGCCGTTTCAGGGCCAAGCCCTATTCCTGAAAGGCAGCGAGTCCGCCTACATACAGGTATCGCATGAGCAGGAGATCCGACGCCGCTTTCCCCGAAGTCAGCTGCTTACCGTGAATGAGGCCGGACATTGGCTTCACATCGACCAGCCGGGCCCATTTAACGGGGCTGTGCGTTCGTTTTTACTGGGGGAGTCGGCAGCCTAACCGCAGGCTTCTGCGGGTGACGCGCGGTTCGCGGCGCAGAAATGGTTCAGCCTCGTTCTTGACAGATCAAAAGTGTCCACAGATTCTGTGGATAACTCTTTGGATAATTTGTTTAATCAAGCCTTCAGGCCCGAAAAACCGTCCAGATCAGCAAATTGGTTAATTTTTGACCAACCGCTTATATTCAAATTAAAACAAAGAGTTACAGCCTATCTGTGAGCGGAATTGTGCGGTGTATCACTTAAGCCACGCAAAAATCTCAGGGAGCCGGCACGTGTGTATAACCGCTCAACAGGAGTTACTACAGAACCTTGACAGAGCGCAACCCCTAACAGGCTGTTTTTTTCGTCGGGAGCAAAAACATTAGGCTTCAGCCCCGATAACGACAACCAGAATCGCAGGTCTCGCTGATTTCTACCTCAATAAGCTCTGGGAGCTGGGGCTTGAGCCGGGCCCAGACCCAGATAGCTAGGTTTTCACTCGTCGGGTTTTCCAGTCCGGGTACCTCGTTGAGGTAATAGTGATCAAGCTGCTGGAGCAGCGGGTCGAAGGCCTGCGCGATAACATCAAAGTCCATAATCCAGCCAGTTTCCGGACGGACTTCACCTTCGATGGTAATCCGCACCTGGTAGGAGTGGCCGTGCAAGCGCGCGCATTTGTGGCCTTCGGGGACCTTGGGGAGTAAATGCGCCGCCTCGAACCGAAAATCTTTGTACAGCTGCATCTGACGGTCTCGCTGTTGGAGGGTGAAAAATCCGCGGCGATTCTACACGGTTTGGCCGGCGCTGAGATGCCTGAGAACGACGCGCTAAGGGCCAGAAAGCGCATTGACAGTCTGAGCGCGATCCCTATAATGCCGTGCTCTGGTTTGGGGTGATTAGCTCAGCTGGGAGAGCATCTGCCTTACAAGCAGAGGGTCGGCGGTTCGATCCCGTCATCACCCACCATCCTATCTCTGAGGTGGAGCCAAACCACAAC
>CALKHC010000158.1 GCA_938091425.1 uncultured Luminiphilus sp.
AAAACATCGCGACATTTTCTCGCCATTCCCATCCCAGTACTTGCTCTCGTTTACCCACTGTCCTCTTCGGCTCAGCTTGAAGAGGTGATCGTTACCGCTACCAAAATCGAAACATCGATACAGGATACGCCTATTGCGGTCACCGCGTTCACTCAGGACCAGCTGGACTCTCAGTTGATCAATGACACGATGAACTTACAGTTCTCGGTCCCCAACATGACCATGACTAAGACCAACTTCACAGCGAGTGATATTCGTATTCGAGGTATTGGCTCGGGCGCGATTGGTTCAGCGGGTGACCCCGGCGTGGGTGTTCACATCAACGGTATATACCAGACTGGAAGCCGAATTTTCGAGGCGCAGTTTTATGATACGGAGCGTGTCGAGGTGCTACGCGGGCCCCAGGGGACTCTATACGGCCGCAATACCACGGGCGGCGTAGTCAATATTCTGACAGCGAAGCCCGATCCAGAGGCCTTCTCAGGTCAACTGGATGGCACGGTGGGAAACTATGGCGCGACCCAAGTCCGCGGTATGTTGAATATGCCGGTTGGTCAAGACTTCGCCATCAGGGTCGCTGGTATGTCGATGCAGCGAGACGGCTTTGTAGACAATGTATACAACGGCGAGGATGTTGACGATCGAGACATGTGGGCCGGTCGCGTGTCCCTTCGCTGGACGCCGGGAGAGAACACCACAATCGACCTCATGACCAGCTACTTTGAGGAGGATGACAGCCGGATGCGGTCGCAGAAGCAAGCCTGCAACACCGATCCAACCGGCATACTCGGTTGCCTGCCCGGTGCTCCGACCTATGGCGTGGCCAACACAGCAGCGGGGATTGCGGGGGCATTGATCAATACCATTTCCGCTATCAACACGGGCTCCCAAGCTCTTTTGGGTATCACGGTACCTGGGTTAACGGGAGGCGCGCTTGGCAATCCCGCCCTCGCAGGTAATGTGGTGTCTGGGGCAACCGCATTTCCGATCACAGATTTTCTTTACGACAACAATCCCAATGACGTACGCCAAGTCAATGTTGACTGGACTCCGGAATACTACACCGAAGAGACCAACTATCAATTTCAGTTGAACCATGATTTTGGATCATGGCAGGCCTACTACTCGGTGGGTTATACCGAGGCGGAGGTGAGATCGACTGAGGACTATGAGAAGGGCGTTTCAACCGCCGATTGGACGCCAGCTTTGCAGTCACTGGCCGATCTGGGTCGGACGCCGGCTCTTGATGCTGCGACGTGGGCACCGATATTGGCAGATGCTGGGGCTTCCTCACTCATTCCGTTCATCACTGATGCCGCTACGGGGATACCGGGAGTCGGGTTGTGGGCGGGAAATCCGGCGCTGATCGATCTTGAAAATGGGGTGCCATGGCTACTGCCAGACGATAAAACCTATGCTCGCGCCTTCCGAAACTCAGGGGTTGATGAATCCACCAGTATGAGCGAACAGTGGGCGCACGAGTTGAGGATCCAAACGTCGTTTGATGGCCCTTGGAACTTCCTGATAGGCGGGTTTTATCTGGATTACGAGGCCGAGCAGTTGTACATCGTACGCTCGCCGGGCCTAGCATTGCCGGCGCTTATTCTGCCGATCAATCCCTTTCTGTTTCCTGCCCCTCAGGGTGATCTCAGCGACCCGCGGTCAGAGAGTAATCCGCACATGTGGGGTTATCACAACGATACGCGAGAGTACAACATGGAGGCCTCAGCGGTCTTCGGGGAGGTTTATTGGGACGTAACGGACAGCTTGAGATTGACCTTTGGCGGCCGCTACTCAGACGAGGAAAAATCCTCCAAGCAGCGCACCATTTATGTCACGTTCTCCGATCTGCCACCCTTGCAACCCAACAATGCGTACTTTGAGCCAGTCTACGACCAGCAGGAGTTCACTTGGAAGGTGAATGCCACTTACGACCTGAGTGACGCGACGATGATGTATGCGACGGTCTCCAGTAGCTTCAAGTCCGGTGGCTTCAATCCCATCAGTGACAGGTCCCCCTTGCTGGACCCCAGCTTCGGCGGACGGGCGGAGAACGCATACTTTGAGCCCGAGTTTGTTGATGCTTTCGAAGTTGGACTGAAAACCATGATTCTTGATGGCAGGATGCAGATTAATGGTGCGGCGTTTTACTACGACTATCAGGATCTGCAACAGTCCAAGATTGTTAACGTGACCTCGCTTAATCAGAACAGCGACGCTGAGATCACGGGGGTGGAGCTGGATATGTTGTGGGCGATCACGCCAAATCTGATCTTCAGCCTCTCGGGCGGCTATCTCGATACAGAGATCAGCTCTTTTCTGTCAGTGGATACGGCCAACCCCAATGCGAGCCCGGAGTCCGTCTTGGCGAGTAATCCGCTTGCGGCGACAGAGGGTGTTGTGAGCGTGAATGGGGTCAACTTTATCCCGGGAGCCGATGCAACGGGACAGCGCGGCCAATGCGAGACTCTCGCACCGAACCCCTGTTACGGATTCCTACAGGACTTGTCCGGTAACCAGATTGCCGGCTCTCCCGAACTGAACTACAACATAGGTTTGTCCTACACTATGCCGGTTATGGATATGACCCTTACGCTTGCTACCAACTATTACTGGCAGGACGAGTACTACACCAGCAACTTCAACACTGTGAACAGCTTGGTTGACGATTGGTCGATGTGGAATGCCAGCGCCCGTCTTGCAGGTGAGAAATGGTTCGCGGAGCTCTGGATCAAGAATATCGAGGACAATGATAACGTGACGGGTAGTTATCTGACTTCGACGGTCTCCAGTTTGTTCACCAACCAGTTCATTCTGGATCCCCAGACCTACGGCTTGAGCCTGGGCTGGCGGTTCTGAGGCAATCGAGGCAACCACAGCAAAGCCCGGCAGCAGCCGGGCTTTTTTTGGGTCGCTATTTCGCGCGGTTGTTTTCGGTACCTGGCTTTAACAGTTAACACTTGGCTAAACACAGCCTTTTGAAGTGCGGTCTGTTGAACGCCAAGCATCAACCTTGGTGAAAAATGACGTTCAGGTCTTCCCTCAGGCCGCCTTGGATCGCGTCTTGGTGGAAGAGGCCTTCTTGGTTACAGACTTCTTCGGCGCAGGGAGCAAAGGCGCCAGAAAACGCCCGGTATGAGAG
>CALKHC010000159.1 GCA_938091425.1 uncultured Luminiphilus sp.
TCGCTAGAGCTAATAGTTTACTGGTTGGCTGAATCCGAGGGAAATCGCTGGTTAAGGGCGGACAGGCGCTCGGGGGTGCCGACATCCTCCCACACGCCTTCATACAGCTCGCCCGAGAGTGCCGCCCGGGCGATCGCCACATCCAGTAGCGGCTTCAGGGGATGTCGGCCCGACGCGCAATCCGCAAACAGTGCCGGGTCATACACGCCGATGCCGCTGTAGGTGGCCGCAACGCAGTCTTCCGACACGGGTTCGGTTGCCGACAACTGACCGACACGGCCATGCTGCAATGCAAAGTCACCCAGCGGGTGGTGCTCCGGATTCGACACCAACACGATGTGTGCACCTCTCTCGTCCGGCGCGGCCCCTCGTAGCTGAGCGAAGGGATAATCAGTGAACACATCACCATTGACGAGCAGGAAGGGTGCATCACCAAGGCGCGGCAGCGCGTGGACAATGCCGCCAGCGGTTTCGAGCGGGGTCTGCTCTGCCGAGATCGAGATCGCAACCTGCCACCGGCTGCCATCCCCCAAGAAATCAACCAACTGCTGACCCAGATAGGAGACGTTGACCACAATCTCGCCGAAACCCGCAGCACTGAGTCTCGCAATGTGATGCTCGATCAGTGGTTTACCGGCGACCTTGAGGAGCGGTTTCGGCGTGACATCGGTCAGCGGCCGCATTCGGCGGCCCTCCCCCGCGGCAAGAATCATGGCCTTCATCTAACCCAGCCTTCTGCGTCGATCGCTTTGTACCAGGCCTGTTCACGAATCACTGACATCAGATCAGATTCAAACCAGTCTCTAAACTCAGCCACGCTGCTGTGCGTGTCGGCCGTTAACGCCAGCGCTTCCCGCACGTATTCGGTCACCAATGGCAAGTCTGCCAAATAGGAGGACTTGTGATCGCGCAGGTGCAATCTGGCAAACACCCCAAGCACCCTGAGGTGGCGTTGCAAACCGGTAAGATCAAACCATCGCTGGAACTGCGCTGCACTCACCTTCTCGAGTTGTGTCGCGAGAGCCTGCAGGCGCGATGCCTGTTCCGCCGATGGCACGGCAACTCCCGCACACCCCAGCTGCACCAAATAACCGTCGAGCCACGCCAGCTGTTGTGCTCGTGGCCAGCGGATGTAGCAGTCCTTAAGGAGCGAGACCGGATCGTAAGTGATCGGGCCCAACACCGCATCCTGAAAATCAATCACGCCAAGTTCATTCGCCTCGAGCAGCATCAGATTGCGGCTATGAAAGTCGCGATGTACCCACACAGTCGGCTGCTCAGCGAATACGCTGATCAGATAATCGGTCAGCGTCGTGAAGCACTGACGCAAGCTTTCATCGGGCTGGATACCCAATAAGCCGGAGAGGAACCACTCGGGAAAAACGTCCAGCTCGGTTTTCAGCCGCTTGGCATCATAGGTAGGGATGTCTGCCTGTTCACACGGTAGGCTGATCTGACACACCAGCGCATCAAAGGCCTTTTGGTAGAGGGCGGCCGCAGACTCAGGGTTGGACGCCAGCACCGGGAGCACTTGCTGATCGCCAAAATCTTCAAGCAAAAACCAGCCTTGTTGCAATGACTGCGCCCAGACCGCAGGAGTGCGAACGCCAGCACCAGCTAACTGAGCGCCAACGCTCAGAAACGCCTCATTGTTCTCTGACGCCGGCGACACCATCGCAATACAGGATAGCGTCTCTCGGGGCGCTCCTCCGATAGTCATCGTCGCTGCCCCGTTTAAAAATGTGACCCGATAATATCGACGCGGGCTGGCATCTCCGGCAATCAGTTCGATCGCAACCTGAGACGGCGCGGACTGCAGCGCATCCGCTATCCACTCTGTCAGTCCTGCCGGCGGGTGATAACTCATATCGGGCTCAGATGCTCCTGTGACCGTCTCCGCGCCCTTTCAATCATGCCAACATATCGCGCGTCACGGCTTGACTGAGTGTATCGCGCCTCGGTGGCATTACCTTAGCCAAACAGCAAAAAATAGGGGCGGTGAGCGGGCAAATTGTCCGCGCATCTGCAGGCACCTTGGATTATCATGCTGGACGCTCTTTTTATCCCTCCGTGTGAACTTTAAGCCCCCGTGAACCGACTGCTTCTTCAACCGATAGCGCGTCCGAAACTGCTGGTGCTGGCCGTTGCGGCAGCGCTCAGTTCAGCGCCGCTCAGCGCCGAAGGCCTGTTCGAAGAAACCGTGATTGCGGACATGGATTGGCAGCCGATGCGGGTCATTCCACTGGAAGAGCAGGACCGGGCGTGCCGACAGTGCGGTGGTCGGTTTGCCGACCCGCTCGCAGGTGCTGACCTGGGCGAGTCTCCTACTGAGGCCGACCTTGAGGTCTACGCAGACGATACCGAGGTGACAGAGGGTGAGCTGTTATTTCAGGGCAATGTCTCACTGAAGCAGGGTTATCGTCAGGTCACTGCCGATCAGGTGACCGCAGACCGGGCCCGAGAAACGGCGACCGCTACCGGTAACGTTGTTTTCCGCGAACCCGGCATTTTGATTCGTGGCTCGCGTATCGACTACGACAGCCAATCTGAGGAAGCGATCGTGACCGATGCGCGTTACGTGATTCACGACCGGCGAATGATCGGCGCTGCGGATCAGCTCAAGCGCTCGGGCAACGGAGAAATCGCGATCGACGATGGCCGCATGACGTATTGCAGCCCCGATGACCCGGATTGGGTCCTGCACGCAAACACGTTGGAGATCGATCCAGAAAGCGGCGACGCGCAAGCCTGGGGCGCCAAGCTCAAAGTAGCGGATGTGCCGGTTCTTTACCTGCCCTGGATTCGCTTTCCGGTCGATTCCCGTCGTAAGACGGGCCTGTTGTTCCCCGACATTGGTAGCGACACCCGGGGCGGCATTGATATTACGGCACCGATCTACCTCAACCTCGCACCCAACTACGATCTGCTCTACCGACCCCGGTACATTCAGGAGCGTGGCTTCCTCCACCAAGGGAAGTTCCGTTGGCTAAGCGACAATGTGGGTTACTGGGAGCTTGATGGCGGCTGGATTGGTGACGACAGCAAGTATGAAGACGAGTTCCCTCTGGACGATGGCTCGAGATGGCTGGTCGGCGCCAAGCACAACGGTCACTTCGGAGACAACTGGTACACGCGTATCAATTACACCCGGGTCAGTGATACCGAGTACCTCCGAGACCTCAACAACAGCAACCTCAGCGCGCAGCGTGAAACCGCGTTACAGCAGCTGGCGCGGCTGGCCTGGGTCAACGACCAGTGGCAGGTCACCCTCGACTTCGA
>CALKHC010000160.1 GCA_938091425.1 uncultured Luminiphilus sp.
CCCGCAGCATCGAGCGGTATTCGAATCACATCGGCAGTGGTCTCGCGCCAAGGCAACTCATTAGAGTGATGTTCGTAGGGGCCGATGAGCACGAGTGCGCCAGTGGGCGCTTTATCCAGAGAGTTGGATAGTTGGGTGTCACCTGATGTCAGGCCAAGCGTATGCACCAGCGTGTTCACGGCACCGGTCGCACCGGAGCCACAAAAGATCAGCGCATCCTCCGGACCTGCGTTAATCACATCCTTGATCGTCTGCCGCGCCCACTCCCTGAGCTGTCCGGTGTGGCGCCCGGTATGAGACGCCTCCGAGTGTGTATTGGCGTAATGGGGCAACACGTCGCGGGCAATCGCGTTTTCGATTGAGGTCAGACTCCGACCACTGGCGGTGTGATCGCAGTAGAGTAGAGGCCGCTCGCCAAAAGGGGTTTGTATGGTTGTGTCTCGCCCTATGACCTGCTGCCGCAGTGCGTCGATCAGCTGCTCTGGCTCACTGCAGGGTACTTTCTGAGGGCTGGTGGAGAGGGATGCGGGCATGAGAGAGCGCTAGAGAATTCCGAGTCCCCATCCTGCGACGCCAGCCGCGCGCCATGTGTGCAATGTGGGTTTGGTGCACCGCCCAAAACGCACAAAATGTGTGATTTAATACATAAAAACAATCAAATCGTGCTATCAGAGGCCTTATGGCGCAACCAGAGCCCATCGACGCGTTGGATCGCAAGCTGCTCCGCGCCCTGCAGCGTGACAGCGCGGAGCCCATTTCAGATCTGGCGGAGCGGTGTGGGCTGTCACGATCTGCATGCAGCCGCCGGATAGCCCGCCTGGCGGAGGCCGGCGTGATTGAGCGGTCTGTTGCGTTGCTGTCGCAGAGCAAGCTGGGACTCGGTCTGACGGTGTTTATTGCCATCAAAACCAATCAACACAACGCGGCCTGGTCCAGCCAGTTTCAATGTGTGGTTGAACAACTGCCGGGTATTCTCGAAGTACATCGACTAGGCGGCGATATCGACTACCTAGTAAAAGCAGTGGTGCCCGATATGCCGGGTTACGATGCGTTATACCAGCAACTCATAAAGGCTGATCTCTTTGACGTTAGCGCAAGCTTTGTCATGGAGACCATGAAACACACCACCGAACTGCCTCTTTGACCGCCTGGCGGTGGGCGCTCACTCGCTCTAAAGGGTGCGACTCTGATCTTCCCGGCTGTTTCTATGAAAAGACCGTGAATGTGTGAGTCGAATGTGCGAGCCGGGCGGCAACCATTCAGCCTGAAAACGCATAGATTTATACCAATTAGGTCTGTTCAACCCGCGCTTTAGGGGTTATTTTTACAGAGACTCTGTTAATCTTTGTCCGGACATAATAAAAAATCAGTCCTGTCAGCAGGTTTTTGCCATTCGGCAGGTTCTGAAATTTTCATAACGATCATAAATAAACATTAACGAGGGAACCCATGAGTACGATTCGTAATGCCTCAATACTCGCTGTCGCGGTGTCCATGGCCATCTCTGGTCAGGTCAATGCCCAGCGATCAACCACCGCGGAGATCGAAGAAGTCGTGGTGACGGCGCAAAAGCGGGAAGAGAACCTCCAAACTGTGCCAGCCTCGGTCAGTGCAATGGATGCATCGGCAATCGAGAAAACGTTTGCCCGTGATTTGATGGATGTCGCCGGTGTGTCGCCGAACATGATCATTGATCCCGTGCTCGGAAATGGCACAGCTGTTGTCTCAATTCGCGGCATTCAATTAGCGGAGGTCGAAAAAAGTTTCGATCCCGCAGTTGCTATCTATCAAGACGGCATTTATTTAGCCACCACGACTGGTGCCCTCCTAAATGTGTGGGATGCTGAGCGGATCGAAGTGCTGCGAGGTCCGCAAGGGACGTTATTCGGCCGGAATACGATTGGCGGGCTTGTGCATGTGATCCGTAACAAGCCAACAGGTGAGTTAGGGGGCAAAGTGAACGTCTTGATCTCAGAGGACGATCAACAAGACTTTAAAGGCGTGCTCAACCTCCCCGCTATTTTCAATGGCACCTTAGCGACAAAAGTATCCGCTATGGACCTAAGCGGCGGTGGTTACTTCGATAACCCCACACGAAATACGACAGAGGGTGATACCGAAGTGCAGGCTTGGAGCGTTTCTGCACTATGGAACCCAAGCGACCGCTTTCAGGCCCACATCATCTACGACGATATCGACGACGAGACGAATGCTCGCCCCACGACGTGCTTCAATGGCGCGGGAGAATTATTTAATTTTGTGGGACAGCCTGCCGAAGAATGTAACCCCGGATTAAGTGATTTTCATTACAACACCTTCCATAGTTCCGACCAGAAGGCCTCCGTCGAGATCGAAGCAGTTACGTTAAATCTTCAATACGACATCAATGAAAACAACAGAGTAGTAGCGATTTACGGTAGCCGCGAGATGGAGGAGACATCGCTACAGGAATTCGACAACAGCGCGGTCGACTTATTTAGAGTGTCGCGCCCCCAAACTGAGGAACAGCAGAGCCTGGAAATCCGCTTAGAAACCGACTTTTCTTGGGGTAAAACCACGGTAGGTGCCTATTGGTGGGATAGCGAATACGATGCCTGGCAAACCACTTGGTTCTTTGGCGGGTTTAATGACTCACCGAGAACACTTCACGAAACTGAAAATACGGCGGTCTTCGGTCAGCTTGATTTTGATATTACCGATCGACTGAGCCTGTCACTTGGGGGTCGCTGGATCGACGAAGAAAAAACCATGTGCCAGGTTTTCACCGCTCGCGACGATACCGGCGAACAGCCGTTTTATGGCAACTGGCCGGGGGAAGAAGCTGATGGTGCCAACCCCGGACCTGATCCAAGGTATGCGGTTAAGAGTTGGGGAGCCTGCGACAGTTCTCTGGCGGCCACAGCGCAAAACAACTACACCGATCCTGCGACCGGGGAAGCCAGAGTCTTTACCGGTAACGAGAGCTGGGACGAATTCACACCCCGGGTGAGCCTTGCATACACCACCGACAATCACATGGTTTACGCCTCCTACTCAGAAGGCTTCCGTTCCGGCGGATTTAATGGCAGGAACACCGGTGCCAATAATTCAGGGCCTTATGAACCTGAAACGGTTGAGAGCATCGAGCTAGGCTTTAAGACGATGTGGTTTAACAACACCTTGCAGGTTAACGGCGCCATCTTTTCCGTCGATTACACCGATAAGCAAGAGGACGTCATTCTACCCGGCACAGATGGTGCAGTAACGCTAACCATTGTGCAGAACGCAGCAGCGGCGAGCATTGATGGCATGGAGCTGGAAACATTGTGGGTGCCTACTCGAGGTTTGACGCTGTCGGCGAATTTAGGGATCTTGGATGCTTCCTATGACGACTACGTAGTGCCGGATGGAGCGGGAAACACCCTAGATAAGAGCGGCCTGGATCTTCGCCGCGCTCCTGACATGACGTTTACGGTGGGAGCGTTGCACGAAGCCCAGCTTTCGGAGTCAAGCTACCTTGTATCCTCAATTAATTATCGCTGGAAAGATGATTACTGCACGTCCGCGAATAATAAGTATATTGAAACCAACTTTGGCGGCAATAATCCGGCATGTAATGATGCGTTTGGAATACTGGACGCCTCTATTAGCTTCGAGTCTGATAACTGGAGAATTTCTCTTTACGGTAAGAACTTAACGGACGAGATTTACTCTCTTTACTTCCTCGATGTTGCTGCAGCCTATAACGCCACGAGTGCAACTGACTCTACCCCCGTTTACTCTCCGGGTTTGTGGTCTCAAGGCACGGTCAATCGGCCCCGCAATTTCGGTGTTGAGGTACAGCTGAAGTTCTGATTAAGGCTTGCATCAAAAAGGGCGCCATCTGGCGCCCTTTTTTGTGCCTAAAGAAATTATCGATATGGCGTTTCGGGGTACCTCAAGCTCGCGAAGAAGGGATAGCCCTGTGCGGGTATTTCACTGCTCGAGAGATGCTGTCTTACAGCGCGTTGGCGATGTCGTAACCCTCGCGCGTCGCGGCCATCAGCGACCGGGGTGCTTTGCAATCGCCTATGGGGATGACCTCCAGCCCTTTGGTTAGCAGGGGTTCGCGTAGGCCATCGTTGGGCACCCTGCTACTGGCATGGGCCACTGCAGTCACGGAATCCAGCGTCTCGAGCGCGCCGTTGTAGACGTTTCGCAGGGCGAACTGGCCCGCTTCCAACTGCGTGACGCCCTCTGGCTCGACGTGGCAGATCAGCTCCACGCGACGCTCAAACAGCCGTTTCAAAATGCCTTGTCGATTGATCAGCGAGACATCGTTCGCGAAGCGTTCACGCGAGGTCACCAACGTCATTCGATCAAAGTAGTTCGCCATTCGCAGTGCGGTGGCGTAGGTCATCTCGGTGTGATCCTGATCGACGATAACCGCGCGGCCGGGCGATCGGCCCATACCCTGCGCCAGCTGTTTGGCCATATCACGAAGACTGGGGATGAGCCCTTGGGCAAACCAGTCTTCAGGCAGCCACCCGGGTTGAGCAGACCGAGAACCGGTTGCCAGCAACACCACATCGGGGTCGCAGGACAAGATGTCTTCAATGCTGGCCTGCCGGCCCAGCTCAAATTTCACGCCCAGCTGCTGCGCCCTCAGGTACTGGTAGTCATAGACGCTGGACAGATTTTCTCCGCCGGGCATCTGGGCATGGAGGCGCGTTTTCCCCCCAAATGCTTCGTGGTCGCCAAGTATGGTGACCTTGTGGCCGCGAGCCGCCGCTGTGTGGGCGGCTTCCAGCGCCGCGACCCCAGTGCCGACGATCACCACATTCCGGCGCGCGGGGACAGCGGGTGGCGCAACGAGGTGCTCGTCGGGCTCGCCCACTTTTGGGTTGTTGTCGCAGGCTAAAGCGCCGGCTTCGATGATGCTCCGCCAACAACTGTTACACGATACGCAGTAGCGGATATCCTCAATCTTGCCCTCGGCAGCCTTTTTCGGAAATGCGGCGTCGGTGATCAAGGGTCGCCCGAGAAAAACCACGTCACTCGTGCCATCAGTCAGGGCGGCCTCGCACTC
>CALKHC010000161.1 GCA_938091425.1 uncultured Luminiphilus sp.
CCATGTCTGTTTCTCCTATCGGCCAGCGACTCCGCGCCGGCATAATTCCTTGTTTTTAGATGTGGGGGCGGTCATACCAAATTCAAGTGCCGCCGCACCCATCACGCGTTAATTCACTCTCAGCTGGGGGCCTTGGACACCATCACCATCGCCGGGCGCAGGAGCCGTCCGTTCAGCAGATAGCCCTTTTGCATCACGGCGACCACTGAATTAGGTTCGACGTCAGGCTGCTCCACCATGCTCATCGCCTGAGCGGTCTCCGGATCAAAAGGCTCCCCCTCAGGATCCACGGCTTCGACACCGTACTTAGCCAGCACATCCATAAAGCCCTTTCGCGTTAATTCCACGCCCTCAGCCAATGCGGCATTGCCCTGCTCGTCACCACTGGACTCCAACGCTCGCTCAAGGTTGTCGACCACACTGAGCAAGTCACTGCAGAAACGCTCCAAGGCAAATTTGCGCGCCTTCTCGATTTCCTGGTCGGCACGCCGCTGCACGTTCATCGCATCAGCCTGGGCCCTGAGTGCGGCATCCTTGGCGGCCTCGAGCTCTGCCTCGAGATCGACCGGCGCTTCAGGCTCGCCATCGGGGCCAGCCTCAGTGTCTGAGTCAGCTGTCGCTGGGGCTTCTGCGAGCGCTTCATCTGTCTGCTCAATGTCGACAGCGCCTCCCTCAGCCGCCGGCTGCTCCTCGGGTTTCTCTTCCGCCATGGGCCATCTCCAGTCTCTTAATCACTATTTGTTTGCTATTCGGCGCAGGTGCGCTCTCCGTCACGTGACGACTCAACCACCGCTATGAGTGGGTATGTGGGGCGCCCGAGCGGGTTTTCAAGGGTTAAAGGGGATTTTCCTTGCGATCTTTACGAAAGGAGCCTGCGGCTGGAGCACAAAAATCTACGACACCTGAGCGCTACAACCTTTGAGGTCACGCTTGAGGCGGCGCTATCGAGACAAGGCGGCACTCAGCATCCGAGCTGTAACATCCACAATGGGAATCACGCGCTCATAGGCCATCCGAGTCGGCCCGATCACCCCCAACACACCAAGCGATTGGGATCCTTGTGCGTAGGGGGCCGTAATGACGCTGAAGTCGCCGAAGACATCGAAGCCAGCTTCTTCACCGATGAAGATTTGAATCCCATCTGCGCGCGAACAGCGCTCCAGGAGTTCGAGCAAATCCCGCTTGCGCTCGAAGGCATCAAAAAGCTCTCGAAGCTTTTGCATATCCTCGGGTGAAGCTTGGTTGAGCAGGCTCGCCTCACCTGCAACCACCACATTTTCCGACTGCTGCTCCGTCTCGATTGCCGCATTAGCGAGTTCCAGTGCAGCCTCGAGATAGTGGTCAATGCGCGCTCTCGCCTCGGACATCTCCCGGACGATGTGGCTCTTGACCTCGATCAGGTCGTTTCCCGCATAGCGCTGATTGATGAGATCGGCCGCGGTCTTCAGTTGCTCTTCGGTCATGGGGCGCTGCATTTGAATAATGCGGTTCTGCACCTCACGTTCATTGATCACCAAAATCACGAGAACCCGGTCACCCGATAGCGGCAGAAACTCGATTTGACGCAACTGACTAGCCGAGGGCTTAGGGACGGTCACAATGCCGGTTTGATAGGTGATCTGGGCGAGCAAGTTCGAGGCCGTGTGCACCAGCTCCCCGGAACTGCGGTTGGGATCGAGCCCGGCGTTGAGTGCTGTAACCGCGCCCTCCTCCACAGGTCCGACCTGCAACAGGCTGTCCACAAAAATCCGATAGCCCTGAGCGGTCGGTACCCGGCCGGCGGAGGTGTGGGGAGACGCCAGATAACCTAGGTCCTCAAGCTCCGACATGATATTACGGACGGTCGCCGGGCTTACCGACAGACCGCTCTCGCCCTGAAGGTTTTTCGAGGCCACTGGTTGACCCTCGCGAATGTGCATCTCCACGAGAGTTTTCAAGAGCGATGACGCGCGAGGTGAAAGTGCTTCCAACGGCTGGGCCTCTGACAGCAGACGCCTCCCGTTGTAGCACAGGCCACGACAGCAAAAAAGGATTGGGTGACCCTTGAGACACGCTTTATAGGCGTGAAATCAGGATGCCCGCGGTCCACTTCAGCCTCCTTTATCGCATCAGATGTTCACTCGTGAGACGGTCTGCGCTATAACTTGCACAAAGTGCATCGATGCCCCCCATGCTGATCAATCTCTCGATTCAAGATTATGCCGTCGTAGACCAGCTCGAGGTCGATCTCGGCGCGGGCATGACCTGTATCACCGGCGAGACGGGCGCGGGCAAATCGATCATGCTCGATGCGTTAGGGCTCTGCATTGGCGATCGCGCTGACTCGAGAGCTATCCGCCCCGGCGCCGCCCGAACGGACATCGCTGCCTGTTTTGATGTCAGTCAGAACACTCGCGCTCAAGTGTGGCTGTCAGAGCGTGATCTCGAGGCTGCGGGAGACTGCATTCTTCGCCGCACCATTACCGCCGAGGGTCGCTCTCGCGCATACATCAATGGCTCTCCCGCCACGCTCTCAGACTGCGCGGATATTGGGCAGCTCCTAGTGGACATCCACTCCCAGCATGCGCACCAGTCACTGCTGAGAAGGCCGGTCCAGCGCAACCTGCTTGATACCTACGCCAGCGCCGAGACACTGATTGTTGAGGTGAGTGAGACCGCGCAGCGGTGGCGGGTATTGCAGGAGGAGTACTCGCGGCTCGCGGGTCAGACTGAGGAATCTGATGCGCGCAGAGCGCTGCTCAGCTATCAGATCGAGGAACTGGAAAGCCTGAATCCGCAGCCGGGCGAGCTGGAAGCGCTCGAGGCACGGCATAAATTGCTGGCGAATGCCGCCTATATTATCGACAGCGCTAATGACATTGCGGCGGGATGTGAAACGCAACACGATCAACTTTCCCGACTGGCGCAGCTTGCCAATGACGAGCGCATGACAGGGCCCGCAACAGACAATCTCCGCGAGCTGCTGCAATCAGCACTGATTCAACTCAGCGAAGCGCAGGCCGAAACCGCGCGTTTCGCTGCATCGGTGGAACTCGACCCCGAGGGACTAAGGGCTGCCGAGGAGCGACTCAGTGCGCTCCATGACCTGGCGCGCAAGCATCGCACTCAGCCGGATGCGCTCCACGAGCTGCTGACCATCTTACAGGCGGAGCTCGAGTCGTTGGCAGGCGGGACCGAGCAGCTGGCGTCGCTCGAGGAGGCGCTAAGAGACACTGCGTTGGCCTGGCGCACGCATGCAAAGGCGCTCTCGGAGCAACGTCGGGAGGCGGCTGCGCTGTTGGCACAGCGCGTCATGGAAACCCTAACTGATCTGGCCATGACAAAGTGCGTGTTCGAAATAGCACTGATCCCGTTCAAAGGCGGCAACCCCGACCCCAGAGGAGCCGAGGATATCGAGTTTTTGATCGCCACCAATCCGGGTGCCACACCGGGGCCACTGAGCAAAGTGGCCTCAGGCGGTGAGCTCTCTCGTATCAGTTTGGCCCTGCAGGTCGTGGCTGCCGACACCGCCACTTCACCCACCATGGTGTTTGACGAAGTCGATGTCGGAATCGGGGGGGGCGTTGCTGAAGTGGTTGGCGATCTGCTGCGCACACTGGGCGAGCGCAGTCAGGTACTGGTGGTCACGCATCAGCCTCAGGTCGCTGCGAAGGGTCACCAGCATCTACTGGTGACTAAAACCGGCGAGGACGCGGTGCATTCCGAGCTGACTTTGCTGGCCGGAGCGTCTCGCATTGAGGAAGTGGGACGCATGCTAGGCGGCGCCAAACTGACTGACAGCACCCTAGCGCACGCCAGAGAGATGCTGGAAAGCAGTTAAGCCCCGTCTTTTTTGCGCACGCGAAGCACCATAGTATGGTCAATAATCTCGTAACCGTGCTGCTCTGCAATCAGGTGCTGGCGTCGCTCGATCTCCTCATCGATAAACTCAATCACCTCGTTGGTATCAACGTCCACCATGTGATCGTGGTGGTGATCCGGCGCCATCTCAAAAACGGAGTACCCCGCCTCGAAATTGTGACGAATGATCAACTCTGCCGTTTCAAACTGGGTCAGCACCCGGTAGACCGTCGCCAGCCCAATGTCTTCACCCGTATCGCGCAGACGTTGGTATAGATCTTCTGCGCTCAAGTGATCTCCCTGCTCAGAAGCGTCACTGAGCATAGAAAGGATCTTCAGCCTCGGGGCGGTCACTTTGAGACCCGCTTCTTTAAGCTCTCTATTTTGTGAGGCCATGCTTGAAAGGTTCTCGGCGGGTGCGGTTTGGCGTTATCATGCCAGCCTAGATTGCTCCTTGGAAGATAATGTGTCGCAAGTGATTCCCCTCATCCGGCCGCTCGCGATCGGTTGTTTGTTGGCCGGTCTCATAGGTTGCGGCAGTAACTTCGGTTTTCCCGGCGTTTACCGCATCAATGTCGAGCAGGGCAATGTGGTGACCGAGGAGATGGTGGAGCAGCTCCGTCCAGGGCTCAATCGTCGGCAAGTGCGCTACATCATGGGCACTCCGCTCATTGAAGACTCCTTCCATGAGAACCGCTGGGACTACCGCTATATGCTGCGCAACGGCAATGAACTGCTATCTGAGACGCAGCTGACACTCTGGTTTGAAGGAGACGAGTTGGTGCGCGTCGAGGGGCCTGACGCTCCGGATTGGGGCGACCCTCAAGTTGAGGCGTCAGCGCCCGCGGCGCCTACAGAGTCCTGACCACCCTCAGCTCGGGCCGCTTTGGCCTTGGCCGCACGCGCTTTGCGAACTTCCTTTGGATCGACTTGCAACGGTCGGTAGATCTCCACTCGTTCACCCGCAACCAGCACGCGATCAGCTGTTGTCGCTTTGCCCCAGACCCCAATCTTGAGGTCAGGGCCAATAACAAGTTCCTCGAAGACTTCATTCAGCTTGCTGAGCGTCACGGCCTCAAGTGCGGTGGTACCCGGTGGCACGTCGAGTTTCACGATCCGCTGTTTCTCAGGCAGGGCGTAAGCGACTTCTACAGAGATGCGCTCGCTCATGTCGCAGACCCCAGCTGTTGGTTCGCTCGCCGCACCACAGCGTCAACGAGATCAAGGGCCACTTTATCGAATAATTTACCTGCCGCCGCATTCGCCAGCCCGCTGGTCAGTTCAAAATGAAGTCTCAGAGAGGTCTTACAGGCCGCGTCACCGAGTGCGCGAAACATCCACTGCCCCGAAAACGAATCAAAGGGTCCGTCCACCAGCGTCAACTCAATTTTGTCTGGCCGCATCATCGTGTTGCACGTGGTAAACCCGTGACTAATACCGGCCCGGGACAGGCGCAGGGTGGCGGTCACGGTTTCTTTACCGCACTCGTGAATTTCCGCTCCCACACAGCCCTCCAGAAACTCCGGATAACGCTCGATATCAGCCACCAGGTCAAAAATCTGCTCAGCCGCGAATGGAAGCAGTGCACTCCGCTCTATAACCGTCATACCGTGAGTTTACCCAACAACGCTGGTGAACGCTGATTCCCCTAAAAGACGGCCTGCAGTAGCCAGACCAGGCTTGCTGGCGGCGCCAGCCAACGAAGGACAAACCACCACACGCGAAACAACCAACCGGGTTCGCGGTACAACTCACCCCGCAGCACAGGGCGCGGCATTAACCATCCAACAAACCAAGCGGTCACGAACACACTGCAAGGCAGCAACCACTGCATTGACCATGTACCCACGCGAAGCAACGGAAGATTGCCGCCAAAAAGCATTACGGCGATGATGAGCACCACCAACGTTGCCCCCAACACCGCACCACTCACCCTACCCAGCTGCCACTCGTTAGCCAACAGAAGTACCGTCGGCTCCAGCAACACAGCCGCTGCGCCCCAGGCGACCAGTGCAGTGGTGGCAAAAAACAATGCACCGTAAACTTCCCCCAGCGGGAGGTTGGCAAAGGCATACGGCAGACCGATAAAGAGGCCCGCCAACCCCTCGACCGGCGCAACATTCGACTCGAACAATAGCGCCGATACGATCACGGCTGTCACGATCAGAAAACTCGTATCAATCACTGCAACGGCCAACACTGAACGCCCCCAAGGGAGCCCGGGCGGCGACTGCGCGCCCAAAGCCATGCCAAGCCCGAGCCCTGCGCCCAGCGTGATTCCTGCGGCGCCCAGCGCCTGCCAGAAGGCGCTCATCTGCCACTGGTCCGACTGATACGAAAACAGAAAGTCCTGAACGGGGCGCAAGTCGGTATAGATAATGGTGAAATCCAACACCCCTAAAAGCGTAATCGCCACCGCCGGCAGACACACCCATGCCAGAAACCCCATACCGAAACGGATACCCAGCGCCGAGACACTCCCAGCTGCAACCAGCAGCATCAGGGTCTGGGAGAACTGCGCGGGGCGATCATCGACAAACGCCAAAAACTCAGCTGCGACGTCAATCGCGCTAGCAGACGCCATCTGTCCGGAGTACAAGACTCTGGCGCTGTGAACGCACCAGACCGCTGTGAGAATCGCCACAGCTGAGAAGACCAATCCCAGCAGCGCTTGCGCAATACCTAAATGGCGCCAGCGGGAATCTCGGTTGCCAACACTGGCTGCCCAATGCAGTGCCAGCCCAGAAGAGCCCCTTCCAAGACTGCCGATAACCACCTCGGCAATCAGTACCGGCACGCTGAGCACACACAGCGCGACGAGGTAACTGACAAAAAACGCGCCGCCGCCGTGCTCCCCCATGAGGTAGGGAAAGCGCTGCAGGTTGCCCAACCCCACGGCCACCATCGACAGTGTCAGTACCAGCGTGCTTCTCGCCCGCCAGGGCTGAGGAATGTTGTCATCCAGCACGCAGGAGAGACCTCAAAAAACTTCGCCACCGGTCAGGTCGGAGAAATACCGACGCGATGCCCCACAGGCGCCCGTATAATGGGTTCATGGCGAAATCCAAACGCATCAAGACCTCTGACAATACCATCGCGCAGAATAAAAGAGCACGCTTCGACTACCACCTTCTGGAATCATTTGAAGCAGGCGTGTCGCTGGCGGGATGGGAAGTCAAAGCACTACGGGCTGGCAAAGCTGAGCTCACGGATTCCTACGTGCTGATGAAAGACGGTGAAGCGTTTCTGTTGGGCGCCAACATTGCCCCCCTAGAGACGGTATCGACCCATTTTGTGACCGACCCGACCCGCACCCGCAAACTGCTGCTGCACAAAAAAGAGCTCGCCAAGATCAACGCCGGGGTCACTCAAAAAGGCCAGACATGTGTCTGCACGGCACTCTACTGGAAAGGCCATCTGGTCAAAGCGCGGATCGAGCTAGCGCAGGGTAAGAAGCAGCACGATAAACGCGAGACTCAAAAAGATCGCGACTGGCAACGACAGAAAGCGCGAATCGTTCGCGATAACGTCAAACAGTAATCAGCCCCAGATCAGAGCGTTTGCTGCGATCGACAGGCCGATCAGAATGCACAGCCCCACGACAAAAGGTCGGTAAGCCGCGCCGGCAAAGCGGCCAAAGGCCCAATTTCCTGCCTGATTGCCCAGCCACATCGCAGGCAGGGCGATCCACAGCAATTGGAAAGGCCGGGAGGTGATCAGACCCGCCGCGCCAAACATAACCAAAGACACCAGGCTCGAGCACCAGAAAAACATCATAAGAAACGCGCGGGACTTCACCGGATCGGAGAGCGTCGCCACCACATACAGAATGACCGGCGGCCCTGGAATGGCAAATGCACCGTTCATCAAGCCGGAGGCCACACCAGTCGCCAATGTCATGGGGTTTGAGGCAGCGCGCTCGGCGGGGACAAACCGTGACAGTGCAATGGATGCGATGACGACCGAGACACCGATCCACAGTTGGAACTCGGCAACAGACAGTGAAGCCAAAAACCACACCCCGATTGCCGTACCCATCACACTGCCAGCCACCATGGGCTTGGCCGGAGAGACGGGGAATAAAGCCCACCAGGAGCGATAAGATATCAGTCCCAGTAGAAAGGCCAGCACGGCACTGAGCACCACGGCGTCACCGGGCGTCAGAAAGAAAGAAAAAACGGGGACTACCAACATGGCGAATCCAAACCCCGTAAAGGCCCTGATCAACGCGGCCAGACCCACTGAAACCGCTACCAGAGCCGCTTGCTCCGCAGGGACGGCGAACCACTGAAGAAGGTCCATCAAACCTCCAGCAACCGCACGGATGCACCACACTCAATGGCGCCACTTTGGATGATTTTGGCGCACAACCCACCATAGCCAAACATGGCAACAACACCGC
>CALKHC010000162.1 GCA_938091425.1 uncultured Luminiphilus sp.
GCGAAGTACAACACGCTCGATCGCATCGACCACGTGCACACTCCGGGCAATTCATCCGGCATCGTGGATGGTGCCAGCGCGGTCATGATCGGCAGCGAAAAGGCGGGTAGCGACCTCAACCTGAAGCCTCGTGGACGCATCATGGCGACCGCGGTACTGGCCACTGACCCAATCATCATGCTGACAGGACCCGGGCCCGCGGCAAAAAAATGCCTAGCCAAGGCCGGCATGACCCCTGCCGATATCGATCTCTGGGAAATCAACGAGGCATTCGCTTCAGTGGTGCTGCGTTACATGCAGGATCTGGACCTTGATCCCGAGGTGACCAATGTCAATGGCGGTGCTATCGCCATGGGCCATCCGCTGGGTGCCACAGGAGGCTGCCTAGTCAGCACAGTGCTTGATGAACTCGAGCGTCGTGACGCCAAGCGCGCGATGCTGTCACTTTGCGTCGGCGGTGGTATGGGTATCTCAACGATCATTGAGCGCGTGTGAGTCGCGCTGACAGAGGATAGTGAAGCAGTATGAGCGGATTTAATTACGAGAAGGACGCCAACGGCGTCGTCACGGTCACCATGGATATGGACGGCCCGGTCAACTCAATGTCTGAGGCTTTTTTGCCTGCGCTGCGTGGGACGGTCGAGAAGCTTGAGGCTGAAGACGGCCTTACGGGGGTTGTGCTGGCGTCGGCGAAGAAGACGTTTTTCGCGGGTGGCGACTTGAATTCACTGTGTCAGGTGACTGAAGAGAATGCCGAGACCTTCTTTAATGAAGCGCAGGCTATCAAGGCAGAGTTTCGCCGGCTTGAGAAGCTGGGCAAGCCGACCGTCGCAGCTATCAATGGTGCGGCGCTAGGCGGCGGTCTGGAACTCGCGTTGGCATGTCACTACCGCATCGCTTGGGACAATAAAGCGGTGCAGTTGGGCTTTCCTGAGGTCACTTTGGGACTCCTGCCCGGTGGCGGCGGTGTCGTTAAAGCGATCTATCTGATGGGGCTGATGGCCTCGAACGAATACCTCATCGAAGGCAAGCGCGTGGTGCCTGCCAAGGCCAAAGAAGCGGGCCTAATTAACGAGACCGTAGACAGTCTCGATGAGTTGATTCCGCGAGCCAAGGCCTGGATCGCCGAGAATCAGGATAACGAAGCCGCCTTTACGCAGCCTTGGGACACCAAGGGGTACAAGATCCCCGGCGGCAACGCGAACCACCCTGCAGTAGCGCAGATGCTCCCTGTGGCCTCGGCCATGATTGCGCAGAAGACACGCGGTCTGCTGCCGGCCCCTGTCAAGATTCTCGATGTGGCGGTATCAGCAATGCGTGTGGACTTTGACACTGCCATGCGGATTGAGAGCCGCGGTCTGACCGAGCTGGCGCTCACGCCGGTGGCGAAAAACATGATCAACACGTTTTTCTTCAACCTGAATCAGATCAATGGCGGCGCCTCACGCCCCAAAGATATCGAGCCTCAAACCACCCAGAAGGTTGGCGTATTGGGCGCAGGCATGATGGGGCAGGGCATTGCCTATGTTTCTGCCATGGCGGGTATTGAGGTGATCCTCAAGGACATCTCTCAGGAAGCGGCAGAGAAGGGCAAGGCTTACACCGAAGGTTTGCTGAAAAAGCGTGTTGAGCATGGCCGTATGACCGAAGACAAGGCACAGGAGGTGCTGGCCCTGATCACCCCTACGGCGGAAAACAGTGATCTCAACGGCTGTGACCTGATTATCGAGGCGGTGTTCGAGAACATGACGCTCAAGCACGAGATCACCAAAGAGCTTGAGCCTTGCTTGGCCGAGGGTGGCGTCTGGGGCTCCAATACCTCCACACTGCCCATTACCCAGTTGGCTGAGGCCAGCGCCAACGCCGAGAATTTCATTGGTATTCACTTCTTCTCACCGGTCGACAAGATGCCGCTGGTCGAGATCATCATGGGCGAGAACACCAGTGATCTGGCCCTCGCCAAGGCCTTTGATTACACCAAGCAAATTCGTAAGACGCCGATTGTTGTGAACGACTCACTAGGCTTCTTCACCTCGCGCACCTTTGGCACCTATCTTGATGAAGGCGTTCGACTACTGACTGAGGGGGTTCACCCTAATCAGATCGACAATCTGGGCAAGGCTATCGGGATGCCCGTTGGCCCACTGAATGTCTATGACGAGGTGAGTCTGGAGCTCTCTCGCAAGGCGTGGGTGACTTGGAAGGATATGGGCGTGCTCGACAACTGGGGTGACGGCACAATTACCCGGGATGTGATCGATACCATGGTCGGTGAGCACGGCCGGGGTGGCCGTCATCACGGTGGTGGCTTCTATGAGTACGGCGAGGACGGCAGCAAGGCTATCTGGCCCGGGCTGATGGACCTCTACTACAACGCCGATACGTCGGTGGCTGAGGATGACATCAAGGATCGGCTGTTATTCCGTCAGGTCATCGAGGCGCTGAAGTGTCTGGAAACCAACGTGTTGCGCACTGTCGCAGACGGCAACATTGGCTCCATCATGGGCATCGGCGCACCGGCCTGGACTGGCGGTCTGATCCAGTTCGTCAACACCTACGGTCTCGAGCGCTTCAGCGCACGCTGTGCTGAGCTCGCGAGCCAATATGGCGATCGTTTTGATGCGCC
>CALKHC010000163.1 GCA_938091425.1 uncultured Luminiphilus sp.
TCGGTTCTGTTAAACAAGGCGACGAGGTGGTGGGCAATGAGACCCGGGTCAAAGTGGTGAAGAATAAAGTTTCGCCGCCATTTCGTGAGGCAGAGTTCCAGATCATGTACGGCAGCGGCATTTACCAGTTGAGTGAAGTGATTGATTGGGGCGTGAAGCTCAACCTCATTGACAAGTCCGGGGCCTGGTACGCCTACAAAGGCGACAAGATCGGCCAGGGCAAGGCAAACGCAGCTAAATTCCTTGAGGAAAATGTGGCTGTTGCAAAAGAAATTGAAGACCAAATCCGCCATCAGATGATGGGGGTTCCGCTGGCCGCAGTGGAAACCGAGGTGCCCGAAGCGCCGGTTGAGAACTCAGAAGAGCCCGATGTCGGAGAAGTCGCCGAGTCGTCCTAACGACCTGCGCCATATCCTCAGTGGAGGATTACACCAAAAAAGATCCGGTCACTCCCGGCGAGCTACGGCTCGCCGGGATGGACTTGCTTGCGAGGCGGGAACACGGTTCCTTTGAGCTCAAAACCAAGCTGACAAAGCGTTTCAGAAAGCGCGATTGTGACCCCGACACGGTGGAGCAAGTGATTCAACAGCTCATTGAAGAAGGCTTGCTGAGCGACGAGCGGTATGCTGCCTCAAGGGTCCGCCAGCTAGCGGGTCGAGGTTACGGACCAAGCCGCATCCGCAATGATTTGCGCCAACAGCGCGTTGAGCATTTGATCAGCGACGGCATGAAAGAGGCCTTTGAGTCAGAGGTTAATTGGGAGGCGGAAGCCGCTGCAGTGTATGAAAAGAAGTACGGCGGGGAGCCCATCGTGGGTAACTGGGACGAACGCCAGCGAGAGCGGGGGCGACGCCTGAGATTTATGCAATATCGAGGTTTCGACGCAAACGTCAGTCAGAGGTTGGTAAGCTCGGATGATCAGGGTGATCAATCAGCGGTAGACGTTGAGTAAGCGTTAAGCCGACTCTGATAGCTGACTGAGCCACAAGGCTCGCGCTTCGGAGGCCTTCGCCTTCACAATTGCAGCGTTCTCCGGACCCGCTCGAAGCACCTGCTTTTGGATGGGCGCGAGGCCCTCAATCGCAGGGTCTTCGAAAACCCAAACAGCTTCTTTGCGAATCAGTCTTGCCTCGCTGAGATCTATCTCAGGCGTGGCAATCACTAAATCCAGCATCATCACTACCGCCATGTCGAACGCCGCAGGATCTTCGCCATAGTAAGACCAGGCCTCTCTGAAAAGGGGTGTGAACCACTCAAGCGATGACAGCAAGGACTCAAGATCAAGGCTTTTCAACCATTGGCTCAGCGCGTCATAACGCTCAAAGCCTGCGGGGTCCGTGACCACTTGGGTGCCGTCGTCGCTGATGGGGAACGCGGCTTTGGGTCGCGAAACGGGTAGGAGTTTATAGGGGACCTCGCCCTGCGCCATAAGATAGATCAGGCTGGCGCTCCGCTCGATAATATTACCCGGTATCAAATACTGCTGGCCGGCAGCGCCCAGCGGGATATCACCCACAGCGTCGCGCACGGCATCGTCACTCTCCTCAAGCCGGGGTAGCGGCTCCTCGACTGGTTCCGGAGGCGGAGGAGGGGGAACCAGCGTCGGTTCCTCAATCTCGGGCTCAACAGGCGCTGGCGGAGGGGCGGGCGTCGCAGCCGGAACAAGTGACGCCGGTGGTTCCTTCTCTGGCGGCCATATGCCGGTCAGCAATATCACGCCGCCAGCAATCACCAACAAAAGAACAACGATGAGCCCGGCCTGCGCGGCTGAAATGGCTCCCCGCTGCTCGCTACCTGTATGGAAATGCTTGGTCATCAAATGCAGCCCTGACTAAAACAACTGTTCCGACTTGATCCAGAATACTGCGTGATTTGAGGCCGCTACGCCACACGAGTGCCCGGCGGTGTGCTTAATACCAACAATAATGACGCGTTGTTTGGGGCGGTAGCAGTAAGCGGCTAAGCCCATTACCGGGTAATGCCCGCCACCGCTGTCATCTCCTCCAGCGCTCGTTCCAGCTGATCAACCAAGTCGTCAAATACCTCGATCGTTGCCTCTATAGGCTCGGGCGAAGTCATGTCGATGCCTGCTTTTTTGAGCAGTTCAATGGGATAGTCGTTAGAACCGGACTTAAGCATGGTCAGGTATCGTTCTCGTGCGGGCTCTCCCTCCTCAAGAATCTGCTTGGCCAGAGCGGTGGCGGCAACAAAAGAGGTGGAGTACTGATAGACGTAAAAATTATCACTGCGCAAAAAATGGGGTATCCGACTCCATTCGATTTGATTCAATTCATTGGCATACACGGCGTCTCCGTAGTAATCGCTAAAAACATCGGCGTAAATCGTATTCAGCACCTCTGCAGTGAGTGCCTCACCGGACTCTACCTTTGCATGAGCGCGGGCTTCAAAATCAGCGAAAGAGGCCTGTCGATAAAAGCCGCCCCTGAACTCATCAAGATAAGAGCTCAGCAGGTACGCGCGCTCTCCCGCTGAGGTGGCCTCGGCCAGCATTTTTTGCATCAGAATCGCCTCGTTGGTCATGGAGGCAATTTCAGCGATAAAAGTGCGGTAGTCGCCATAGACCTGCGGTTGCGTATTGCGGGTCAAGTAGCTGTGGATAGAGTGACCGTATTCGTGAGCCAGGGTCGATACGTTGTTGAGCGTGCCCTCGAAGTTCATAGAGAGATAGGGCTTTGACGTGTAGGTGCCCCAACTATATGCGCCGCCGCGCTTGCCGCGGTTGGCCATCGCATCGACCCAGCCTTCGTCAAAGCCTTTCCAATAAACGCTGATGTACTCTTCGCCGAGCGGAGTCAGTGCCTCTGCCACAATCTCCTTCGCCTCGTCAAAGCTCACATCTTTGATTGTCGGGGGCACTATGGGGGCATACATGTCCCAGATTTCCAGTCGATCCACGCCAAGCGCCTTCTCTCTGAGCCGGAGGTAGCGCTGTAGCGGCTCACTGCCGTCTCGGGCCGTTTTGATCAGATTATTAAAGACCTCTATGGGAATGGCGTTGGTGTAGGTGGCGTGCTCAAGCCGGGAGTCAAAGCCCCTTGCGCGCGCAAAAAATACGCGGCTCTTTACGTGCCCTTCATAGTTGGCGGCGAGCGTATGGTTGAGCGTCTTGTAGCCCTCAAACAATCCTTTCCAGGCGGCTTCGCGTACCCTGCGATCAGTAGAGTGCAAAAAGGCCCCGTAGCGGCTGTTGGTCAGCTCAACCTCATCTCCTGATTCATCAATCATGGTGCCGAAGGACAGGTCGGAGCTGTCGATGGCGGTGAAGACGCTATCAAATTTATCGAGAGGGTCCGACGCCATCGCCAGCAGCCTCTCTTCGGCCTCGGACAGCGTGTAAGGGCGCATTCGCGCGGTTTCGTCTAAATAGTGCGCATAGACGGCTAGTCCCGGGTTGCTCTGAATGAACCGCGTCAGCGTCTCGTCCGGGATGGCCAGCAGTTCGGGTGTGAAGTAGGAGAGTGCTTGCTGGTACTGGGAGTAGAGGCCCTGAGCTTGCGAGAAGCGTGCGGCGTTTTCAGAGATGCGGGTGTCCTCGTAGCTTTTGAGACCGGCGTAGACATAAAGGTTGGAGATGATGGTCTCGACGGCTTGAATGCTTTCAATCGCCTGCAGTAATCGTGCTCCACTTTCACCCAGCTTTCCTCGGTGTGCCGATAGCGTTGGCAGCTTTTCGAGGAATCGCTCCCGATCCGCTTCCCATGCCGTTGCGTCGGCATACATGTCGGTGAGGTCCCACTTATATTGGATATCAATATCTGAGCGCTCGGGCACGCCTTTGGCGAAGACCGACGATGAGGCCACAAGTAGTAGGCAGGTGAAGAGGCGAAAAAAGTGAGGTTTGATCGATGGCATGGGCGTATCGTCCTTGAACTGTCCAATTCTGTTGTGCCAAAACGGTCGCTGCAACCCGTTCTGCAGCGTGGTTTGAGGGCCGATAGCGTAACGGATCTTCTGAGTGAAAACGAGATTTACAATTGCCTGGGTGGAGAGGTCGTGTCTGCGGGAGCGAATCGGAGTCCGGCGTCCGGTTGAGTGTAGGTATCGAGGCCAGACACTGCGACCAAATCCATGGCGTCCAGAGACAGGCCGCCATCGCTCCTTTGGGCCGCATGGGGGTAGCGCAGATAGTGAACCTCCCCGATGATCATGTGCGTGCCATTAATCGACAGTGGGTGGTGCTCTCGCAATACACATCCGACTTGTAGTGGCGAATGCTCAACAAATGGGGCTCCAAATTCAGGCAGCCACTCCGCCCTAAAATCGCAGGTAGCAAATTCCGATTGGTTTTTTGGATAGGGCGCCGAGGTCTGGTGCGCCTGCGCGGCCTGATCCAGTGTAAAGCCGTTCAATGTCCAGCACTGGGTCTCCAAAAGATTGTTGAGTGTGTGCCGCTCGCTGTTACCCGTGCTTGGGCGCAGAATCATCGCCAGCAGAGGTGGGCTTGAGCCCAAGTGAAAATGAGAGCTCACTATGGCGAGATTTGGCTGATCTTTAGTATCGCAAGTGCCCACCAGCATGCCGGATTTGTAGCCAGGCAAACTGTTGATGAGTAGCGCCCGCATTTGTGGCGCCATGGAGGCAATGTCGGTTGCGAATAGGCTTTCCGCCGTCAAAGCGGGGTGCTCGACTCTGAATCAGGGGAGTAACGCTTGGTGTAGCGACGGGTTGCCCACTGGCGGTAACACCAGCCAGCGAGAGGCCTCACAATGGGCCAAGATAGCCAGCGCCACAAAAAACCGATGCGGGTGTATTGCCACGCGGCGACGTTGGCATCGAGTCCAATAACCCACTCGGAGCCGCGTTTGAGGTGCAGATTTTGTAATAGCGTCGCTTTATCCGGTACTTCAGCGCCGGGAGGTAGTTCGTGAATGTCTTGCAGCACCAGCCGATCAGACTTGCGTTTGGCGAGGTGGGCCATTTCCCGCTGGCATAGCGGGCAGCTGCCGTCGTAATAGAGCGTGTCAGGATCTTTCATGGAGAAGTTACGAGTTGCCATCTGCAACGGATGAACAATAAATACAGCGCGGGTGAACAGTACTGGGACGCTGAACTAGGAGTCGTCGATAAGCGCTTGAATTTGCTTCCTTAATATCGCTTCGTCCCCTTTGCGAAAACCGACATGTACCTCCCTGATGAGACCATCGCGGCCTATGAGGTAGCCTGAGGGCATGCCCGCTACCGCAAAGTCACGTCCGGAATTACCCGTTTTATCGATGGCAACGGGGTAATCGACCGGATATCGCTTGAGAAAGTCCAGGGCATCTTCGTCAACGTAGTCGACGCTGATGGCCACCACGCCAAAATCCGCGGCGTCGAATTCTTTGCTCAACCTGTTCAGTGCCGGGAGGGACAGTCTGCACGGTCCGCACCAGCTGGCCCAAAAGTCGACGTAGGTCACGCGCCCGAGATAGGTTGCGTCTGTTACGGAGCCTTCACCATTTGCGATCAGCGGGAGCTCCCAATCGGGTTGTGGGAGAGGCTCATCAAGTGTGATGTGTGAACCGCGCTCTGCCAATGCCATGGGTGCTATCAGGGCACAAGCAATCAGTCCTGCCTGCCGGATACGGCGCAGGCGTATTTTGAAAATACTGGTCGGCTTCATGAGCCTGCAGTTAACGATTGCGGCCCAATCGCTCATGCGCGTCAACCCATTCGTTGGTACGTGTATTTTTGTCGACGCGAGCCGCGCCCGAAAGCGAGAGTTCCCCGGCAACGACCAGCGCTGCGGCGATTTCGCACAGCTTGAGAGCTTTGCCCTTTCCCTCACAACCGAGCATCCGCAGACACTCGCGCTGAGTGGGCAGGGCGGTGCCGCCACCGTAGGTCGCCATGATCAGAGCAGGCAGCGTGATAGAGAAATAAAAATCTCCTTTGCTGGTCGCACGCTGATAGGTGGTGCACTGGTTAGATTCGCCGATATTGGCCACATCCTGACCTGTGGCCATGTACAGCGCTGCCAGCGCGTTGGCGGGGTGATTAGCATTGTTGGAAGAGTTGGTGAGAAGTGCCGACAGCGTGGAGATTTGTTGGCCATAAGCAATCTGCTCTGGTGCAACCCTTAAGTGCTTCATCAGAATGTCGCGTGGTACCGTAATTTCTGCGGTGACGCGCTTACCTCGGGTTTTGAGTAGGTTGACCGACGACGTTTTCTTTTCCGTGTCAAAGTTGCCAGAGAGCATGTAGTGCAGCATCTCGGGGCGCTGCTCATTGATCCATTCACAGGCAATAAAAGTTGCGCGGGAAACCATGTTTTGACCCGCGGCATCGCCAGTAGAGTAATCAAAGCGAGTGAACACCATGCTGTGGGCGTGGTAACTCTCAACATCATGCAACTTACCGACCGAAGTTGAGGTCTCTGCTTTTGCCTTGATGGCCTTAAAATTATCTTTAAGCCACAGCTGGAAATCTCTGGCCTGACGGGCGTTCCGGAAAATGAATACTGGCGACCGTTGCATCGATTCCTCGGAGACCGTGGTCAGGACGCCCCCACACTCGTGAATCACCTTCATGCCCCGGTTGTAGGAGGCCAGCATAGTGCCCTCTACCGTCGCCATGGGGACATAAAACTCCCCTTGAGCGTGTTCGCCGTTTACCAGCAGTGGGCCAGCCACGCCGATAGGAATCTGGGCAACACCCCAGAAATTCTCGATGTTGCTCTCCATTTCATGCGGATCGAACGAGAACTGTTTGGTGTGATCAAGCTCTGCACCGGTCTGCCGCTCGATGAACTGCTGGCGCTGCTCGACGATGTCCTTGCTGAAGTCATCATCGGCGCTGCGGGGTATTTTATTGCTGTCACTCATAGGGCATTGATCCGTTGTCTGGCCTGTTGATATTGGTGCCTAAGTTTTGCCACGTAGTCCTCGGTCGTATCCAGCGCTTTGACTGCGCCAATTCCCTGGCCGCACCCCCAAATATTCTTCCAGGCCTTGGCGTCTGTATTGCCTCCGGAGCCAAAATCCATCTTACTGGGATCACTCTCGGGTAGGTTACTCGGGTCGAGTCCGGCCGCCTCAATGGAGGGCTTGAGATAGTTGCCATGCACGCCCGTGAAAAGGCTGCTGTAAACAATGTCGTCAGCGCCGTAATCCACGATAGCCTGTTTGTAACCCTGTTCGGCGTCGGCTTCTTCTGTGGCGATGAACGCGGAACCAATATAGGCGAGGTCCGCGCCCATTGCCTGCGCGGCCAATACAGCGTCACCGGTAGCAATAGAGCCCGAGAGCAGCAGAGGGCCATCAAACCACTCGCGAATTTCTTGAATAAGCGCCATCGGTGAAGTGGTTCCGGCGTGGCCGCCTGCGCCAGCCGCCACGGCAATCAGTCCGTCGGCACCTTTTTCAATTGCCTTCTTGGCAAACCGATTATTGATCACGTCATGGAGCACGATGCCCCCATAGCTATGGACCATCTCATTGACCCATTCCTTTGCGCCAAGAGAGGTAATGACTATGGGCACCTTGTACTTCACACACATATCCATATCGTGCTTGAGGCGTGCGTTGGAGCCATGCACGATCTGATTCACGGCAAAGGGCGCCGACAGGGCATCCGGATTGGCTTCGTCATAGGTCGCCAGTTCCGATTTGATCCTTTCCAGCCACTCTTCCAGAACGGGCTCCGGGCGCGCATTGAGCGCGGGGAAAGACCCTACAACTCCTGCTTTACACTGAGCGATCACCAGATCGGGATTGGAAATGATGAAAAGAGGGGCTCCCACAACGGGAAGTCTTAATCGGTTGTGTAATGCGGATGGCAAGGCCATGAACTCTGTCTCCTGAGGAAAAAATATGCGTTGAGTGCGACGCTAGCGCCCAAGTTTGGGGGAGACAAGTGCCTATCACTGTCTCTCACTATTCATTCGATCAATGCGCTGTGCAGTATCGTGGCCAGCACGCATAATGGAAGGCGAGCTAGCAAGGTTTTGGCAGGATATGTGCCAATACCGAGCCACGCAACCTAGGCTGAATGAAGTAGACCGAAAACCATGTATCAACAATACTTCGGGCTCACTGAGGCTCCCTTTTCGATTGCGGTAAACCCCCGCTATCTGTTTATGAGTGCGCGTCATCGTGACGCGCTTGCGCATCTGTTGTACGGCGTAGGTAGTGGCGGTGGATTTATCCTGCTGACAGGCGAGGTAGGTACCGGTAAGACCACGCTGAATCGGTGTCTACTCGAGCAATTGCCGCCCAATACCGACATCGCGATCGTACTGAATCCCGCGCTGAGTGCTATCGAATTGCTGGCGACCGTCTGCGATGAATTTGAAATTGACTACCCCAATGGCACGGACAGCCTCAAGATTTTCACTGACGCATTGCACCAGTTTTTGCTCCGAAATCATCAGTCCGATCGCCGCACGGTGCTGATGATTGACGAGGCGCAGCACCTTGGGTTCGAAGTGTTGGAGCAAATACGGCTGCTCACTAATCTCGAAACCGATGAGAAGAAGCTACTGCAAATTATTCTTACTGGGCAGCCGGAGCTAGCGAGTATGCTGGCGAGGCCAGAGTTGAGGCAACTCAATCAGCGCATTACTGCGCGCTTTGATTTGACGCCGCTTGACGAACACGAGACGCGCACCTACGTCCGCCATCGTTTACAGGTTGCGGGTTTGAGCGGGGGACAAGAGATCTTCAATGGTGCAGCGCTGCGTCAGATCTACCGGTTGAGCGGGGGTGTGCCCCGGGTGATCAATCTTTTATGTGACCGGGCGATGATGGGCGCCTATGGACGTGATCTAGCCATCGTCTCGCCGAATCTGGTTGTAGAGGCCGCCAGGGAGACATTTGGGGCGCAGGCTGCATCGGCAACACTGAGTGGCACGCCAGGGTTTAGCAGGCCTATCGTCTTGGGCGCGTTGCTAGGTATGTTAATGATTGCGCTGGTGACCGCCACTGCCCTCTGGGTTGGGCGGGACGAAGGCCATGAGCAAGATGGCTCGGCGCGCGCTTCGGCGGTCGATTCATCCAACAGCCAGACGTTTACTGAAAGCCAAAAGTCGACTGTGACAGCAGAAGGTTCTGTCGCCAGCGTTGATTCATGGATCCTCGATCGGGAGCAGGCTGATCTGGCGCTGTGGTCGTTGTGGTCCGGGCAGCCTCTGGAGGGCCGTCTCTGTGACCAAGCACCAGATGCCGGCCTACAGTGTGCGAGCAGTGATGCCGACACGTGGAACGCCGTAATAACCAACAACCGGCCCGTAGTGCTATCTATCAGGCAGTCAAACGGATTTGCTGGAAACGCTTTGCTGGTCAGCGTCAGTGACTCTGTCGCGCTACTCAGGGCGGGTCAGAGTGTTTGCCGGGTGCCTTTGGCGTCGCTAGCCATGTATTGGCGAGGCGGGTTTGGCTACTTATGGAAAAGCCCTCAGGGCTGGGTCGGACCCTTGTCCGAGGGCGATCAGGGGTCCGTTGTGACACAGATCGTGGCTGGTTTCTCGCGACTGGATGGTTTGCCGCCACCTCCGCTTGATGTATTTACTCCCGCCCTGACCGGTCGGGTGAGGCAGTTCCAGCAATCTGTGGGATTAGAGGTGGACGGTGTGATCGGCGTCAGGACGTTGCAGGCGCTCAACGATGCGCTGGGTGTCAGTCGCACGCTGGCCATGCCTTCTGAAATGATTTCAAGCGCAGATGAGGTGCCCTTATGTCTTTGATCCTCGACGCATTGCGGCGTTCAGAGGGTGGAGGCGTGGCGCCTAACTCGCGGCCTGACTTGCTCGCCGAGCACAGCGGTGGGGTGGGACGAAAGTGGCTGGCCGGAGTCGTTTTAGTATGTGTCGTGCTGGGCATTGCTGTAGGTTGGTTGATGCGAAGTGGGTTACGCGACGCCATGCAAGAAGAGCAGGTTTTTGCCCCCGTGGCTCGCTCGCCTTCCTTGAAGCATAGCGGTGCCGCGCTCGAACCGCCTCGTGTTGTTGACATGGCCGCTTTGCCCAGGGATGAGGTATCGGCGTCTGTTTCAGACGTGACAGGAGCCGACCTATCAGAGCAAACTCCATTAAGCAGTATCGCTGCGTCCGAAGAGAATGCAGCAGAGCGTGAGAGCATTGCGGCGCTGCACCAGCAAATGTGGACAGACGCGGCTACTACTGTTCGGGCAGAGGGGCAGGGGCCTGACCGGAATGACGCTCTAATCTCGGCAGATGAAAAGACGGGTTCGCCCGCAACTGCCTCCCCCAGAACACCCTCTGCCGCGGCTTCCATAGCGCCACCGATCGATTTGGTCGCTGCGATCGAGCGTGCCGCGCGCGAGGTGGGCGAGCCGAGCCTTGTTCCCCACCCGACAGTGCTCTTGGAGAACCTGTCGCAGCAGCAGAAGGATCAGATCCCAACGATCGTCTACACTGGGCACGCTTATGCCGAGAGCGCCGTGCCAACGGTCGAGCTTAACGGGAAGCGTTTGCGTCCCGGTCAACGCGTGGGTTCGGTTACGGTCGAGGATATTCTCGTGGACAGCGCAATTTTGCGGGTGAACGGCGTCTCGTTCAGACTACGCGCCCTCAATACCTGGGTGAATCTGTAAGGCGAAACCTGAAATGAGGGCCTTGGGATGCTCAGTTGACTCGAAGAGTGTCTTCGGCAAGGTTCTTATCGCACAACCCCGGGTGATCTAGTCGCTGCGCGATGGGCCTTGGGCGTCGCCCTCTCGGGCGCCGAGCAGAAACGCGCTCATGGCATCGTGGACCTCACGTTGCCGGAGAAATGGGGCTAACCAAGGGCCGGCGACTTCGTTGGCAAACAGCGGTACGTTGGCCCCCGTATGTTCCTCGCTGAAACCATTGTTGGTCGCGTAATTGACTCGCATCATGCCGCCTTCAGGCGTCGATATACGCGCCGTTAAACCTGGCGAAAAAATAGGAATCGGGTAGTTGGAGTAAAGGCTAGGTTCGGGCAGGATCTGCGCCGCCTGAGCGTGGTCTGCCGTGACAAGGATCGCGGTATCCGGGTGCTGGGCTGCAAACGATAGCGCTAATGTGAGAGATTCTTCAAGTTGCTCGATCTCCCCAATTGACCCGCAGGGATTACGCTTGTGGGACTGTTTGTCGATCGAAGCCGACTCGATCATTAGAAAGAAGCCCAGATTGTTATCCTGAGACAGATGCCGCAGTGCCAAGTCTGTCATGCTCGCCAGAGATGGCGTTCCCGCATAGTTGGGGTTGGGCTCGCAGGACATTGGCTCGGGTTCCTGGGTATCACCTAGGTAATCCGATAGATGATGCAGCCAACTCGTCTCCGTCTCCTCGCCAACCCGCGCATCGGTGCCTTGCCACCTGACCTCCAGCGTCTCTTCATCGAAGGTGCCCAGAATCGGTCTATCGTAGGGTACTGAGCCCAATTCGGTTTCGCGATCCAGAATGAGGTAGCCCCGACTCATGGCCATTGCTGCAACGGTCTCGCCATCGATGGTGTTTTGTTCTAAGAACTTAGTGCCTCCGCCCAGAAGTACCTGAGCGCCGCTGTTTACCAGCTGTTCAATAATGGACCCGGGGCCGTCGTTATCCCGCGCATCACTCAGGCAGGCAGGCTGCGGGATACCGTAATAGGTGCTGCCCAGCACTTCCTCGGGGCCTTCACAGCTCCTTGCCGAAACATGCGCGAGGAAAGACGCCGGTGTCGCGTCGGTCAGTGATGAAGTGGTGACCAGTCCGACCCGGAAGCCACTCTCGAGCGCTCGTTCCGCGATGGTGGTCAGATCGTTATCTTGAATATCAGTCGCTATCCGACCGATCTGTGTGACGCCGCCGGTTGCCAGCGAGGTCGCAGTATTAGCGGAATCAGCGACGTACAGTGGTTGTCCCTGTTCGGAGACGGTTTCTACTTGCACCGATGCTCGATAAGGCATCGTGTCGAGGGTTAATTTGCCGCTCATGCCCACCAGATAGTTGCGGCCCATGGTCACATGTTGATCGTCGAAGCCGTCTCCAATGATCAGAATCAGATTGCGGCTACTCGGGGCCGTTTCAGCATGGACGGTCAGAGCAAGGCTCATAGCGATGATCAGGTGAAGAGGTTTATGCATGAGGCGGAAACGTCATTGGAAGTCACGAGGAGATGGTGGAGAGTAATCCTGCGTGAGCAGATTCTCAATCAGTCTTGCAGACAGGCTAGTGGGCTTGAGCATCGACGTGTGGCACACTCTGGTCTTCCATTTCTCAAGCATCTCTCAAGGAAAAACCGATGTCTGGACACGCCAGCCGAATCTTTATCGCCCTGACCCTGCCTCTCCTAGTGAGCACCCCTACGTTAGCGGATGATTTTTCAGGCGCTGATACCGCCTGGATGCTGACTTCGACCGCGCTGGTGCTGTTCATGACGATTCCGGGTCTCTCGCTCTTCTATGCGGGTTTGGTACGAGTGAAGAATGTACTGTCGGTGCTCATGCAGTGCTTTGCGCTGACGGCGCTTATGTCGGTGCTGTGGTTTGTCGTGGGCTATACGCTTGCTTTTGGTTCATCGGGGGTCGAACAGGGTCCTTGGATCGGCGATCTGGGTAATCTGTTTCTCGCGAAGGTGACGATGGACAGCATGAGCGGTTCTATCCCTGAGACCTTGTTCGTGATGTTCCAATTGACCTTTGCGGTGATTACCCCCGCCCTTATTGTCGGTGGCTTTGCGGAGCGCATGCGTTTTTCGGCAATGTTGATTTTCAGTTCTTTGTGGCTGGTGTTCGTGTATGCGCCGATCTGCCACTGGGTCTGGGGCGGTGGTTGGCTGGGTGATATGGGTCTGCAAGATTTTGCCGGGGGGTCCGTGGTTCATATCACAGCCGGGGTTGCTGCCTTGATCGCTGCTACCTCGTTGGGTGGTAGAAGGGGGTTCGGCTCAACGGCCATGCCGCCTCATAACCTGACCATGACGGTGACAGGCGCGGGTATGCTCTGGGTGGGGTGGTTTGGTTTTAATGCCGGTTCCGCGGTGGCGGCAGACAGCAGTGCGGCCATGGCGATGTTGGTGACCCACCTCTCGGCGGCATGCGGCTCGTTGGCATGGATGACTATGGAGTGGCTTCGTCACGGGAAGCCCTCTGTGCTGGGGATTGTGACCGGCATGGTCGCTGGACTGGGCACTATTACACCTGCGTCGGGTTCTGTGGGACCAGCGGGTGCTGTCGTGATCGGCCTCTCTGCGGGCGTGGTCTGTTATTTCGCAACGATTACGCTGAAGAACCGCTTGAATATTGACGATAGCCTGGATGTTTTTCCGGTGCATGGGGTCGGCGGAATGCTTGGGCTGCTGATGGCCGGTATTTTCTGTTCACCGGCTCTGGGACTCTTCAGCGGCAATGGTTTTTCTGATGGCGTGACGACAATCGGCGGTCAGTTGGGGATTCAACTGACCGGCATCGCCGCTACCTTCATTTACACGGCGATTGCGAGCTGGGTTTTGCTTCGCGTTGTGAATGCCGTCGTGGCGGTGCGCGTGGATCAGGAAGATGAAACCGCAGGTCTCGACATCGTGTTACACGACGAGCGCGGTTATGACCTGTAACGTTGACTGCTGTTAGCTGACGTTCAGTACGACAGAGACCCCCAGCCGCTCCATGGCGGCAGTGCTCTGCTCAATCTCCCAGATGGTGAGCGGGTGATCCGCTCCCCATTGCGCCGGAAAGGTTAGGGTTAAGGTCTCTTCTCCCGCTGACACACTTAAATCAGGTAGCGCTTCCAGAGCCTCGACGTGCTTAAGAATCACCGCAAGGCGGAGTAGCACCATCATTCTAGCGACCGTGCGTCGCTTTCTTATAGAGATCGGTTCTATCACCTCAGAGCGGGCTTTGCCCTTGAGGCCGGCGATCAGCGCAGCCATGATCGCCTGATCCTGTTCGGCAAACCCGGGCAGATCGGTGTTGAGTACCAGGTAAGCTGAGTGTTGAGAGTAATTCTTCTGCGACACCGCCACACCGATCTCGTGCAGTGCGCCGGCCCATTCAAGCAACTCAATGTCGCTGGACTCCAGCTGCCAAGTTGCGCGTGTTGCCTCGGCCAGCAGCGCAACCCGATGCGTCACTAAATCTGCGATGGTTTGGTCTACCGAATACCGTTGCTGCATGGCCGAAATGGTTCGTGTGCGAACATCCTCGTGGCTGAATCGGCCGATCAGGTCATAAATCACTCCCTCACGCAGTGCTCCGGCAGAGGTGCGCATCAGTGGGATCTGTAATCCGTCAAATATACCCATCGTGATCGCAAGGCCAGGCGTGACAACACTCTTGCGGGACTCGCTGAGTCCGTCCAGATTGATCTCGTCTACGTGGGCAAAGTTGAGAAGCTGTTTTTTCAGCTGGCCCAGAGCAGCGCGATCGATGCCTTCCTCACGGTGTCCCGCAGTTGTGATCAGCGTCTCGATTGCGCGGAGCGTACCGGATGATCCGACGGCCTCTTGCCAGAATTCGCTGTGGTAGTTACGACGAATGTGTGAAACCTCGATTCGCGCCCGATGGTAGGCCGCATCGAAGCGTTCTTTGGTGATCTTGCCGTCGGGAAAGAAGGCCTCTCCGTAGGAGACACAACCCATTTGTAGGCTCTCTAAGCGCAACGGCTCGAATCGTTCACCCAGAATAAATTCTGTGCTGCCACCGCCGATATCCACCACCAGTCGCGTGTCCTCGTCGTCAGAGAGCGTGTGGGCGACGCCCAGATAGATGAGGCGTGCTTCTTCTCGTCCGTAAATGACATCGATGGGCGCACCGAGGATTTGTTCCGCGGGTTCGATAAAGTCTTGCCGATTTTTGGCGCGTCGTAGCGCGTTGGTGCCGACAATACGTATTTTGGCGGGAGCGGTGCTGTCGATCAGTTGTTTGAATCGCTCGAGGCACGCCAGCCCGCGCTCTATGGCTCCGGGGGTCAGCATCGCGGCGCTGGAGGTTTCGCCCAGCTGTACTTTCTCGGCCAATGCTTGAACCGGTCTTAACTCGCCGCAATCAGACTTAGCGATAATCAGGTGGAACGAATTGCTCCCGAGATCGATGGCAACAAGCAGTGACTCTGGGGTGTCTTGAGTGTTACCCATTACAGGACTGATTCCTCAACTGTCTGCACTGCGAGCCTGTGCACGCTGTATCTAGGGCGCAATGTTTCATGTGTGATAGATGCGCGATGCTCTTTGGGTAAGGCGGGTCATTAGCTCGTAACCAATGGTGCTGCTGTGTGCCGCGACGTCATCGATTGTGGGCAGATCACCCCAGAGCACCGCTGGTGTCCCCAAAGAAACATTCGGGCAGTCCGTTACGTCCACTGTCACCATGTCCATCGAGACGCGGCCTGCCAGAGGGGCGATCTGGCCGTTGATCTCCACGGGTGTGCCGTCAGCGGCCCCCCAGGGGTAGCCATCGCCATACCCCACCGGCAATGTCGCGATCACGCTCTCACGCTGAGCAGTCCACCGGCCGCCATATCCCACGGAGTCACCCGTTGCGACGTCTCGCAGCGCAATGACTGTGCTGGTGAAACGCATTACCGGACGAAGTGGTGGGGCGCTTTGAAGTCCTTTGACACGTCCCCCGTATAGCGCGTAACCCACTCGCACCCAATCACTGGGCGCGGACAATGCGTACTGCGTGGCTGCAGAATTGTGAAGACTACTGCCGTCCGGCCAGACGCCGGTGATTTCATCCCAGCTGTGGAGTTGCGACTTGGTGAGCACGCTGCCAGGTTCCTCTGCCGACGCCAGATGAGACATTGCCGTGACTTCACCGATACCACATGACAGCAGGGTATCGCGGATCGAAGATAAGCGGTCAGGTGCAAAACCCAGTCGATGCATTCCGGTGTCGATTTTAATCCAAGCCTCAGACAGATCTGCGCCCAACGTTTTACACCACGTTAGTTGCTCGTCGGAGTGTATGACTGGCCACAAGTCCAGTTTGCCGGCCAAAGCAAGATCGCTGGCAGTGTGCGGTCCCTCAAGAATGAGAAGCGGGGCACTGATCCCGGCCTCACGAAGCATTACTGCTTCTTCAGTAAATGCTACTGCAAACGCATCCACCATGGGCTCAATATGTTGCGCAACGCGCACTGCTCCGTGGCCGTAAGCATCCGCTTTCACCACGGCCATGAAACGCTGCCCCGCTAGGGGCGCCCGGAGCGCGCGAATGTTCTCACCAATGGCGGCGAGATCGATGTGAATCGCTGTGGCCCGTGACATCAGGGGTTGCTGAAGCGATGTTGCTGAAAGAGTTTTTGCGCGGCTGACCAGCGTGCCCCCGGGCGTCCTTCGTTAACCGGTTTGCCATCCACAGAGATCACAGGTGCCAGTTCCTTGGTAGAAGAGCTCAGCCAGATTTCCGACGCGGTGAGAACCTCGTCGCGGCTAACCGGGCGCACCTCAACCGGCCAGTCCGTATGCGTCTCCAGTAGTTCAAGACACTGGCGCCGCGTGACCCCGGGCAGTTTTTGATGATCGAGCTCGGGAGTCAGGATGGTGTCACCGCATACGACAAATACATTGCACGCCGCCGCTTCTGTGAGTTCATCTTGGTCGTTGAATAGCAGGACTTCTTCAGCTTCTTCTTCGACCGCCTCCATGATGTGGAGCACATTACCAAGCAGGGCAGTTGATTTGATGTGGCAGCGCCCCCACCGTTGATCTCGTCGAGTAACGGCGCGAAAACAGGACGCTGTCTCGGGGGACCCGTCGGAGGGTGGGTTGATATCAAAAGCGTACGCAAAGACCGTCGGTATCGGATGCTCTGGAAAGGCGTGTTGGCGCTTTTCTACCACTCCGCGGGTGATTTGTAGGTATATCCCCAGATTCCCGGCCCCATTGCGTGCCACGATTTCATCCAGAATGCCCAGCACCTGCTGGTCGGAATGAGGTTGGTGCAGGGCGATACCGTCCAGCGATTGATGGAGTCGCTCGAGGTGGTATTGCAGCGCAACCATGTGTCCGTCGTAGCAGGGAATGACCTCATAGACGCCATCTCCGAACAGAAAGCCGCGATCCATCGGCGAGATACGAAGGTCAGTAAGGGGTGCATAGTCACCGTTGAGGTAGGCGATTGTCATGCCTGATCTCCTGATGTCAGCGTGTTCTGAATGGCCTGCATAAGACGCTCGCCCTCGGCAGCCTGGAATCCGTCTTCGGTGGGTGTAGCGTTGCCCGTTACGCCATCAATCGCGCCCCGAGCCACTAGATATTCGAGGTCTTCCTGGATGTGATGTTCAATGCTTTGCGCTCGGTCTGTAAGCCAGCGGGTAATGGCACAAAGCGCATAGGCCGCCCAGTTGGAGACATCGGCCACCACCAACTCGTCGCAGGTGCTCACGGCGGGGTGAATGTTCAGCTTTGACAGGCTGTTCTGCACGTTCCCCATCCCCAACTCGTTACCACCGTCCCCGATCGCAATGGTAGGGCAGTTGGCCCGCACAAGGTAGGGTTCTGCGCCGCCGCATCGCGCAGTAATGTCTTTGCCGGCCATGTTGTAACAGCGGCCATCCGCAGCGGAGCCGGGACGTTCGATGCTAATTAGTAGCGTGGGGGGGTCGGCCCGGTAAAGCGCGTCTGCCGCGGCCACTGCGCCGGCATCGCCTTGCGCTGAAGGTGGCAGTGTTAGGCAGGTGAAGTCGTCACGGAGTGCGGCGACGACCTGCGGGTCGGAGAGAATAACGGGCTCACTACCCAGGTGCTGACACAAGCGGTAAAGCGCCATGGCGCCAGCCGGCCCATCCGTTTCAAAAGTATCTCCCACCGGAAAGCCAGTCAGGATATAGACCCGCCCAGAGCAGGCGCTGATCAATTTGGCGGCGCGCAGCACATAGCCGCGCGTCATTTGCTCGCGCACGTCTGCCATACCCCGATGATTGCGGGCTACGAGCATCGCCTCGATGCTCTCAGAGAGGGCTGTCGCGTCAGTGAATGTCACGCAAGCGGGTCTCCAGATAGTGCTGTTCCAACCAGCCGATGCGATCTGCCTCGTCGGGACTGCACAAGGCAAAACGTACTCGCTGCCCGGGCCGCGATTGAGCCAGTCGAAGACAATCGCTGCTGATCACTGCCCCAGGCTTTGGATAACCGCCCACGGTCTGTCGATCGTTCAACAGAATGATGGGGTTGCCGTCGGGTGGTACCTGAATCGCGCCATAGCAGGTCGCCTCCGAGTACAAGGCAGTGATGCCTGAGAGCAGATGGACGCCGCTAAGTGTCACGCCCATTCGGTTGGCCTTGGCCGTGACAACAAACTCTTCCGCAAGAAGCTGTTTAATGGCCTCGTCAGCAAAATCGTTGAACTGGAAGCCTGCAACAAAGCGAAGCGCCAACACTGTTCTCTGGTGTTTTATGGTTACGTGAGGATCCGCGGGGCGTGTTGTTTTGCCACATGCGCCTACAGGCAAGGTATCGCCATCTTTAAGGAACCCCCCGTCTAGGCCCCCAATGCCCTCGCGCGGGGAAGTGCTGCGACTGTCGAGTTGCAACGCCGTTATGATACCGCCAGATAGGTGGAGATAGCTGTATACGCCCTGGTTAGTGGCTTTGATCTCTAGCGTCTGGCCAGCTTCGATGTGGTGGACGCCGGCCGGCCTGACAGGTCGCTGATTGATGCGGAGACTCACTGGTGCACCGGTCACAACGATGTCGCTGGCCTCGGTTAGCGTGGCAGCGAAGTCCGCATAAGCCATTTCAATTGCCGCTTCATCATTGCGGTGCCCTAGTTGATGTTGGCCGCTCATCAGCGCAGGTCGATCCATCGCGCCAGAGGGAGGAATGCCAATACTCAACGCACCGAATCGCCCCGTATCTTGCACGCTGCTGGCGATCCCGGCTTTGTGGATTAGCAAACTGTTCACGGGATCACGCCCCCCAGCGCGCGAAAATCCGACTCGCTCACTGGCTCAAATCGAACAGTGGCGCCGACAGCGAGGCGAGAGGGCGGTTTGCTGTTCAGGTCAAAGAGCAACTCGGGGCAGGCGCCGATGAGCCGCCACCCCCCGGGGGACTCGCAGGGATAGACCGCGGTCTGCGCATCAGCAATGGCGACCGCGCCGGCGGGAACTGCCGCTCTGGGAGTGGATAGTCTCGGTGTTCTGAGGGCTTTGGCCAAGGAGCCAAGGTAGCAAAATCCTGGCGCAAACCCGGTGGCGTAAGCGAAATAAACGGTATCACTGTGCAGGCTGATCACATCGTCAATGCCAAGGTTTCGGTCATCCGCGAGCCACTCGAGGTCGGGCGCGACGCTGGGGTGGTAAAGGACGGGCAGCACCACATCGGCCTCTGGGGGCTCATGGTCTGCGATGTCCGTTAAGGTCATGCCTTCGACCTGCTCTCTCAGCCATGCCTCGGTGCGGTCTCTCTCCAGCGCCGATGCCGAGAAAAAAAGGGTAAGGGTGGTGTAGCCGACAACACTGTCCGTCAACGTTCTGCCGAAACGCTGCTTTGCTTGGTTTTCGATTTCAAGCAGCATCCTGGTGAGCGCGGGCTGTGGCGTCTCGGTGAACATCAGGCGCAGCGCTGTCTCACCTGCCGGGCCTAGCTCAAAGTCCATTCAGTTGCTGTCCAGTGCCTGACGTATTGCCCGAATCATCTTGATGGCTCCGGGGGTGTCACTGTGCACGCATAATGTGTCCGCGTTAACCGGAACCCTTTTGCCCCGCGCCGTTCTCAGTTTGTTCTGGGAGATCGCGACAGCTTGCTTTGCCGCCTCAGCAGGGCTCAGTAATGCGCCGGGCTTATCGCGGCCGAGCAATAAGCCTCGGCTGGTGTAACCCCTATCAGCAAAGGCTTCGTAACGCAGAGTTAGTCCATGCTCAACGGCGAGTTGGAGCGTTTTACGGTCTCTCGGCGTCGCCAATACCACCAAATCGAGATCCGAGTGCCAGTAGGACACGGCCCTCATAATGTCGTTCATGATGCCCGAGTCGGCCAGCATGGCGTGATATAGCGCGCCGTGTGGCTTCACGAAGGTCACTCGAGACCCATACGCTCTGGCAATACCATCGAGCGCACCAATTTGATAGAGCATCAGGTCCACGAGTTCCTGGCCCCGCAGATCCATGGCTCGTCGACCAAAACCCTGCTTGTCCGGATAGGAAACGTGAGCACCTATTTCCGTTTTGTGGCGCTTCGCCAACTCCACGCAATGGCGCATCGTGCTGGCGTCGCCGGCATGCCCGCCGCAGGCTACGTTGGCGGCGTCGATGAGCGGCATGATGGCTCTGTCGTCTCCCATTTCCCATGGGCCAAAACCCTCTCCCATATCGCAGTTGAGTGTCAGTTGTTGTGTCATGGCTTCTCCGCCAATTCTGAATTTTTCAGATCAGTAACCAGCATGTGTCCCGGCTCATGCGTCACAGCGATCGGCAGACGGGCGGACTCCAGTGCCACCTGTGGCGTCACGCCGCAGGCCCAGAAGAGGGGCACATCGTCGTCCTGCACCGTAACGGGGTCGCCGAAGTCAGGATGTTTTAGATCATGAATTCCAATGGTACGCGGATCGCCCAGATGGATGGGTGCGCCGTGGACGGATGGATACCTGGAGCAGATCTGGATCGCTTCGATCGCGTCTGCGGCAGGCATCGGCCGCATGCTTACGACCATTTTGCCGCCAAACGGGCCGGCGCTTTTACAGTCGATATTGGTGCGATACATCGGCACGTTGACACCCTCGCTGATGTTTCTGATCTCGATGCCCGCGGCGATCAGAGCCTCCTCGAAAGAAAATGAGCACCCCAGAGCAAATGCCACCCAATCATCCTGCCAGAGATCAACGATATCGTGTCGCTGCTCGGTCAGCATGCCGTCATGCCAGATACGATACTGAGGCACGTCTGTGCGGATATCGATATCTGCTCCGAGCTTGGGCAGCGAGGCGTCTCCGGGACGCTCACTGACGGCCAGCAGAGGGCAGGGCTTGGGGTTCAGTTTACAGAACGACTCAAAATGCGCGGCGTCGCGGGCCGGGAGGATTACGATATTGCATTGGACATAGCCCGAGGCCAGGCCCGAGGTCTGCTGCGTGAACTCTGCCGCTCTGCTCCGGGCTCGGATTTCATTGCCCGTCATGCTCTGTTCTGCCGCTACCATCTTGGTCTCGAACTTGTATAGTGCCTACGAATAATACGCCCAAAAGAGAGTGACGCCATGCCGCATTTTTCTGCCTTCGCCTCTGAAACGCCCGAGCGGCCGGCCTATATTATGGCCAACTCCGGTGAGGTTGTGACCTACGCCGAGCTGGACCGTCGATCAAACCAAATCGCACACCTGTTACGCGCATCCGGTGTGAATCGCGGCGATCACATTGCCATCATGATGAAGAACTGCAGGGAGTTTTTGCAGGTTGCGCAAGGGGCTCTGCGTGCGGGGATCATCTTTACGCCAATCAGCACGCACCTCAAGCAGGATGAGACGGCTTACATCATTACAAACTGCAAAGCGAAGCTCTTCATTGCCTCGGCGAGTCTGGCCGAGGTCGCCCTTGAGGCGGCCTCTGCGTCAGGTGGGTTGAGTCGCTGCCTCTCTGTTGGCGGCGATATTGCAGGCTTTGAACGCTTGGACGAACAGTTGGCAAGTCTGCCTGAAACGCCGATCGAGGATGAATTTCTCGGTGCGCCGATGCTGTATTCGTCTGGCACTACGGGCAAGCCAAAAGGGGTCTATTGGGAGCCTCACGCAGAAAGTATCCACGCTGAACATCCCCTGTCAGGTAGCGTTGGCGCTTTTTTTGGGTTTGGTGTCGATACTATTTATCTGTCACCGGCGCCGCTCTATCACGCAGCGCCTTTGCACTACAACATCATGGTGCTCGGTCTTGGCGGTACCTCGCTGATCATGGAGCAGTTCGATCCAGAGCAGTCTCTGGCGCTGATCGAGCGTTATCAAGCAACGCACAGTCAATGGGTGCCCATTATGTTTGTTCGCATGTTGAAGCTACCCGAGGGCGCGCGAACGCAATATGACTTGAGTTCAATGAAGTGCGCGATTCACGCGGCGGCACCGTGCCCGGTCGATGTGAAAGAGGCAATGATCAAGTGGTGGGGGCCCGTCATTGTGGAGTATTACTCGGGGAGTGAAGGCAATGGTTTCACTATTATCGATTCGGCGAATTGGCTGACCCATAAGGGCTCTGTAGGCCAAGCCATTATCGGTGAGCCGAGGATTTTGGGTGAGGATGGCGAAGTGTTGGGCCCAGGCGAGGTAGGTGATGTGTACTTTGCCAATAGTCGACCGTTTGAGTACTTCGATGAGCCTGAGAAAACCAAAAACGCTTTCAATGAGCATGGTTGGAGCACGATGGGAGATGTGGGTTACCTGGACGAGGACGGCTTCCTTTATCTCACCGATCGTAAAAACTTCACCATCATCACGGGTGGCGTTAATGTGTACCCGGCCGAAATTGAAGGCCTGCTGATCTCCCACGATAAAGTCGCTGATGTCGCCGTTTTTGGTATTCCGCATCCCGAATTTGGTGAGGAAGTGATGGCGGTGGTTCAGCCCCTCGACTGGGCTAATGCGACTGACGAGACCGAGGCGGAGCTCATCGAATGGATGCGGGAGCGGCTATCCAGTGTCAAGGTGCCACGGAAGATTGATTTCCTTGAGCAGCTTCCCAGAATGGACAATGGCAAGCTGTACAAGCGGCACCTGCAGGATGCTTATCGCGAGGCGGGGTGACTTTGTCGCCTGTCAAGCTGTTATGAGTCGTGTTGAGCCTCTATGCTGAGCACAGCTTTTTAAGTCACAGCCACTGGGTATTCAAGGAGCGGTCATTGGCGAGTAAGTCTGAGTTGCGGCAACTTGAGGATCGCATGGGCGCAGCCGAATCCTATGAGGATTGGCTATCTGCGGCCCGCGACCACGATACCTTCACCGGTAAAGCTGAATGGCGACAAGAAGAGCCCTCAGAACTTTATGACCATGCGCAGATCCGCTATCGACTGGATCGACTTCGCAAGTTCCGTAAACAAAAAGACTGGACAGGTCTACTCTATGCGCTCAATGAGGGTATCCACGGCAACATGGGTGGCATGGGTAAAAGTGTTCTCTATCGACAGGCCAAGTCGGGTACCAAGTTACTGGTAGAGCAGTACATTCAAGAAATCGACGAGGCCCTGAGACTGCTAGCCGAGTTGCCAGATGAGGTTATCCCTACTCAGCAGAAGCTCGATTTTTTCTATCGCAGTAACGTGTGTTACGGGCGCTCGGCGCTGATGCTCAGCGGGGGCGGCGTACTGGGATTTTTGCATGTGGGCGTGGTTAGCGAATTGCTTCGGCAAGGGTTGCTGCCCAGAGTGATTTCTGGCTCCAGCGCGGGTTCGATTGTGGCAGCGGCGCTCGCGGCCTACACCGATGAGGAAATGGCAGAGCTCGACCTGGTAGGGATGATGGATTCTGGCGAGGACGACAGCAAAGGGGTTATCCGACAGTTGGTATCAGGGATGGGTAGCCGGCTCACAGCAGAAGATACCGAAAAGCTGATAGCCGCGACGATTCCCGACTTGACCTTTGGAGAGGCCTACGCCAAAACGGGGCGCCAGGTCAGCATTACCGTGGCACCGGCAGAGCCGCATCAGCGTTCTCGGTTGCTCAATGCTGTGTCGTCGCCCAATGTGTACTTGCGGTCCGCAGCGATGGCCTCCTGCGCGATCCCCGGTGTGTTCCCAGCGGTGATGTTGCAGGCCAAGAATGAACTGGGGGAGTCGCAGCCCTATCTGCCTGCGCGGCGATGGGTTGACGGCTCTGTTGCGGACGATTTGCCTGCCAAGCGCCTGTCGCGCCTGTTCTCAACTAATCATTATATTGTCAGTATGGTGAATCCCATTGCGAGGGCGTTTTTGCCCCGGGATGATAAGGTCCGCCCGCTCCGGCAAGCGGCTACGTCTTTGGGTATGGGGATTGGCAGGGAGGTACTAAATTTTTACCGGGGCGTCGCTAAAAATTATGGCGATAACTGGCCGAAATTCAATATGATGATGCACGGTGTGCATGCATTACTTGATCAAGAATATTCGGGCGACATCAACATCGTCCCGAAATTCCGGCTTCAAAATCCGTTGAATCTGATTATGCAACCCAGCGAGGAAGAGTTGCGGCAGTTGGTAAGAGAGGGGGAGCGTGCCACTTACAGTCGAATCGAGCCGATCAGGCGGTGCACACAGATTTCCAGAACCTTGGAGGAGATTTTGCACCGGTTTGAATATGGAGATTTGAGACCTGCTCCCGGCACCTATCGCCGACCTAAGAGCTCTAGGCGTCGGCCACCTCCGACTGCGGCGCAGAAAAAAGCGTTGAAATCTGACTTGGCAGCGCGAGCTAACCCCTCCTCGCTATCTGAAACGTCCGCAAGATCAAGGAGAACGCGGAGCAGCGCGAAAAAAAGCACCGCCGCGTAGGGCAGGGCCTTCCAAATCAACCACGAAATTAGCTAGGGGATGCAGGCCGCTCCCAGTGCTGCCAGCGGTCCCACCATCATCGCTCGACTATCGGCTTCTGCGCTGGAGGCGGTGCCAATCTGGGCGCGCTTTTTAATCCCTTGCAGAATCGCCGCAATGCGAAAAAAGCAGAACGCCATATAGAAGGGCCAGTCATCGATGCCGCTTCGACCTGTGCGCTGGCAATAGGCTGCGATGTAATCCTGGTCTGAGGGCAGGCCGAGCTCGGTTCGGTCCAGGCCTGCAAGGCCCGCAATGCCCCCCTCGCGGGGGAATTGCCAGGCCATCAATTGGTATGCAAGATCTGCCAGCGGGTCACCCAGAGTGGAGAGTTCCCAGTCGAGGATGCCGATGATCCGGGGTTCCGTAGGATGGAAAATCATGTTGTCGAGCCGGTAGTCCCCGTGCACCAGTGCGACAACCTCGTCGCCCTCGGGAATATGATTGGGAAGCCACTCCATCAGTGCTTCCATGTCTGCAACGGTTTCCGTTTCTGAGGCGCGATACTGCTTGGTCCAGCGGCCTATCTGTCGCGCATAGTAGTTGCCCGGTTTGCCGTAGTCAGATAGGCCCACTGCATCCACATTCACGCAATGCAGTGCCGCCAGCACACGATTCATTGCATCATAAATCGCGGTGCGTTCTGCGTTGTCGACCTCAGGCACTGCTGGATCCCAGAAAATACGTCCTTCCAGATGCTCCATCACATAAAACATGGAGCCGATCACCTCGTCGTCTTCACATAGCGCTACGGCATGTGGGACAGGTACGTCGGTGTCTCGCAGCGCATCCAGTACCCGGTATTCGCGGTCCACAGCGTGAGCGGAAGCCAATAGCTGGCCGGGCGGCTTGCGGCGTAGCACGTACTGGTGCTCTCCGGCTGTCAATTTGAAAGTGGGGTTGGATTGCCCACCCGGAAATTTCTCGGCACTCAGTGGTCCTTCATAGCTCGGGAGATTGGCGCGAAGCCAAGGCTCAAGGCGGGAGAGTTCAAGTTCCTGTGTGGTCATAGAATCCTCTGATATTCAGTTCTGGCGCGTCTTTTTTACGTGGCGTTTCTGTATAGAATCCGCGCTCAAGTATTGGCATGATACCTGCCAATACTGGCGCTGTGGTAGCTGGTCGTTGCCCCACGCTTAGGGTATCGTGCGGTCGCTTTCTCACACAACGCTATATTGCTGACTGACAAAAATAAGGGGCAATCAGGATGAGTAATGAGGTCATGGAGCACTATCGCAACGCGGTTGCGATGGTCACTGCGCCGGATGCGTTTCTCGAGCTGACGACAATCGATCAAGGCGGACATGCGTTAAAGGCCTATAAACACGCCCCGGGATCCATGCGGGACCTGTGGATGTTGGGTCAGGGATATGCGGATCAGGAGTACATCGTTTATGGCGATGAGCGCTGGACTTTTGCCGAGGCAGGTCAGCTCGTGGCCAATTTTGCGACCTGGCTCCAGACGCAAGGGATCGGTTCGGGCGACCGTGTGGCGGTGGCGTTGCGCAATTACCCCGAATGGATTTTTGCTTATTGGGGAGTGATCGCAGTTGGCGGGGTTGTCGTGGGGATGAACGCCTGGTGGGTCGCAGATGAGATGGCCTACGCTTTGAATGATTCAGAGCCTAAGCTACTGGTCGCCGATGATCAGCGTTTGGCGATCTTCGCTGAGATCGCAGGCGATTTTCCTGACTTGGCTGTTGTCGCTGTTCGCGAGGCCTCGCCGCCGGTTCAGGCTGTGCAGTGGGCTGAAACCGTGAGCGAGGCAGGGGAACTGCCCATGCCCTCTATCGATACCAACGACGATGCTTGTATCTTTTATACCTCAGGGACGACAGGGCGCCCTAAAGGCGCGCAGCTCACTCATCGGGGTTGCGTTCACAACATTATGAATGTGGCAGCGATGGGGCAGATTTTTGCGACGACTCAAGCCATGGGCCGCGGAGAGGCGGTCGAGGCGCCGGTATCAGCTCCTCCTGCGACCTCACTGGTGGCCACCCCCCTTTTCCACGTCACAGCCAATAACTGCGTTATGCATGGCGCGACCTTGAGTGGCGGCAAGTTGGTGCTGATGTATAAGTGGGATATCGAGGAGGCGCTCAAGCTCATCGAGCGGGAACGGGTAAACACCTTGAGCGCGGTGCCCATGATGACGCGCGAGCTTCTCGCTCACCCCAATTTCGCTGATTACGACACATCCAGTCTCGCTTCGCTTGGGGGTGGCGGCGCGGCGATGCATCCCGATCTACCTAGCAAAGTCATCGAGAGTACCCAGCGCGCTAAGCCGGCACAGGGATACGGCATGACAGAAGTGTGTGGCATTACCACCTATACAGCTGGGGACCTGTTCCTAGCGCGACCCGAGAGTTGTGGGCCCCTTGTGCCCACGCTGGAGGGCAAGGTGATCAACGAGGCGGGTGAGACCCTGCCAGTGGGCGAGGCGGGCGAACTATTGGTTAAGGGAGCCCCTGTGATCAAGGGGTATTTGAACCGCCCGGAGGCGACCGCTGAAACTATTGTCGAGGGTTGGTTACACACGGGTGATATTGGCTACTTCGATGAAGATGGGTTTCTCTATCTGGTTGACCGGGCAAAGGACATGATTTTGCGGGGCGGTGAGAACATTTACTGTGCCGAGGTGGAGGCAGCGCTGTATACACACCCGGCGGTGCTGGAGACTGTGGCATTTGCGGTGCCGGATGATCGCCTCGGAGAGGAGGTGGGTGTCGCCGTGCACTTGAAGCCCGATGCGATGCTTGATGCACCGGGTCTGCGCGAACACATGGGCTCTCGTCTCGCCGCTTTTAAAGTGCCCCGCTATGTATGGTTTCTCTCACAGCCATTGCCGCGCAATGCCAACGGCAAGTTTCTCAAGCGTGAGCTGAGAGAGGTGCTGGACCCCGCGTCTGCGGACTGAGCCCGCGTCGCCACTGTTTATGTGGTTCCAGTATGAATTTACAGCGACCGGCTCAGCTATAGGGCGCTTGAAGCAATACGGCGACTGAGTTCAGCGGCGAAATGTATTTGTAGAAAATCAAGAATCAGGAGGGTGACATGCTTACCAGGCAGTTTACGGAAGAGCAGGCCATGTTCAGGGAAGCCTATCGACGATTTCTAGCGGAGGAAGTCGTTCCCAATATGGAGCGCTTCCGCGAGCAAGGCGTTGTAGATCGCGATATTTTTAAGAAGGCAGGCGAGCGGGGCTTTCTCATGGTGTGGCCTGAGGAACGCCACGGTGGCATGGACGACTACGACATCCGTTGGGAGCAGGTCATTATTGAAGAGCTGGCATACGCGCGCTGCAGTGATTGGTTCGGATCTCTACACAGCCGCATTGTAGCGCCCTACATTACCCGCTTCGGTAGCGAGGATCAGATTGAGCGATATATTCCCGGGGCCGTATCGGGCGACATTATTCTCGCGGTGGCGATGACAGAACCTGACGCGGGCAGTAATCTGGCTGGGATGCGCACGCATGCCGTGGAGCAAGATGACCACTGGATACTGAGCGGCCAAAAAACCTACATCTCGAATGGCATCAACTGTGACCTGGTCGTCGTTGCTGCCAAAACCGACCCCCAAAATAATCCCCACGCCATGACGCTTTTTCTGGTCGAGGCAGAGTGGGAGGGCTTTGAGCGCGGCCGCAATCTCAATAAATTGGGTCTCAAAGCTCAGGACACGGCGGAGCTCTTTTTCAATAACATCAAGGTGCCGAAGAGTAATGTCTTGGGTGAGGCGCATAAGGGATTTTATTACCTCATGGAGGGCTTGGCGGAAGAGCGCTTGCTCGGTGCTATGGGCTACTTGGCCGCGGCGCAACTATCCTGGGACCTGACCGCCGATTTCGTGCGCGAACGGGAGGTATTCGGCAAGCCGCTGGCGGCGATGCAGAACACGCAATTCAAAATGGCGGAGTTGAGGGCTGAGCTGGATATTGCGCAGTGTTTTGTCGACCAAGCGGCACTTGCGTTCAATGCTGGCACGCTCTCAGCCGAGGACGCGGCCGCTGCCAAGCTTAAGACGTCTGAGTTGCAGCAGCGCGTCGCCGACGAGGGCCTGCAACTGCATGGCGGTGCCGGATTTATGGATGAGTATCCTATCAGTCGTCAATCTGCGGATGCGAAGATCGCCACAATTTATGCCGGCAGCTCAGAAATCATGAAGTTGATTATCGGCAGGCACTGTCTCGGGGATCACTACGACCCTTTCAACCAACGCAATTTTTGAGGGGCGCAAACATGGGTGCGCTATGTGGTTACAAGGTCATTGAGCTGGCGGGGATTGGTCCCGCGCCGATGGGGGGTATGATCCTCGCCGATATGGGCGCCGATGTTATCCGGGTCGAGCGTCCTGGTGCGGCCGACCCAAAGGTGTTTGAGCCAATCAGCGGTCGCAACAAGAAATCTGTCGTACTCGACTTGAAGCAGGATGCCGGCAAAGCAGCCCTGATGACCTTGATCGAGCAGGCGGATGTGCTGATTGATCCATACCGGCCCGGTGTTTGCGAGAAATTGGGGTTTGGTCCAGAGGAGTGCCTCGCGCGAAATCCAAGGCTCGTTTTTGCGCGCATGACGGGCTGGGGGCAGACGGGCCCTCTCGCACAGGCCGCCGGGCACGATCTGAATTACATTGCCATCACCGGCGCTCTTCATGCCATTGGGCGTTGCGGCGAACGCCCCGTGGTGCCGTTGAATCTGGTTGGGGACTTCGGCGGCGGAGGGATGTTATTGGTCACTGGCATCATGGGAGGTCTACTGGAAGCCGCCAAGTCGGATCAGGGGCAGGTCATTGATGTAGCCATGGTGGATGGTACTGCGCAACTGATGTGGATGATGCAGGGGTTCCAGCAGATGGGCACCTGGAATGCTGAAGAGCGTGAGGCGAACCTGCTCGATGGAGCCGCCCATTTTTACGACACTTACGAGTGTGCCGATGGGAAATATGTGGCGGTGGGCGCGATCGAGCCTCAGTTTTATGCGGAACTGCTTGCGCGTGCGGGGATTTCTGACCCGCAGTTTCAAGCGCAACACGATGCTGCTCAATGGCCGGAACTCAAGCAAAAATTGGGTGCTGTGTTGAAAACCAAGACGCGCGACGAGTGGGACGCTGTGATGGCGGGTAGCGATGCCTGCTTTGCGCCAGTGTTGACCATGGTAGAGGCTGCTGACTATAGCGCGAACACCGAGCGGTCGGTTTACACCAATGTGGAGGGCCTTACGCATCCAGCACCTGCGCCGCGGTTCTCCAGAACGCCGTCGCAGATTCGACATGGAACGCAGGCGCTCGGAGCCGATACGGTATCGGTGCTTGAGGACAGTGGAATGGAAGCGGCTGCGATACAGGCGTTACTAGAGTCGGGTGCTGCGGTAGGATCCGAGTAACTAACGGAGAGTGACAGATGAGTGATTACGAAACCATTTTGATCGAGCGCGAGGATCGCGTAGCGAGGGTGTCATTCAACCGGCCAGATAAGCTCAATAGTTTTAACGGCACGCTTCGGCGAGAGTTTCTGCGCGCGGCGCAGGAGGTGAACGCCGATAAGGATATCTGGGTGGTGGTGTTGACCGGAGAGGGCAGAGCTTTCGGTGCCGGTGCTGATCTGTCTGATACCTCTGAGCCAATGCCGAGTGGCGGAGAGGGTGTTGAAGATCAGTTGAATGCCGAATACAAGCCGGGCGTGCTCGCGATCCATAATGCGCGCAAACCTTGGGTTGCTGCGGTCAACGGCCCTTGTGCCGGTATTTCCTACTCCTACGCCATGGCCTGCGACTTAATGGTGATCGCGGAGAGCGCCTACCTTTTTCAACCGTTTGTCGGTATTGGTCTGGTCCCTGATGGGGGAGCGACCTGGTTGCTGCCGAGTTTTGTGGGCGCTAAGCGCGCCTATGAATTGATGGCATTTGGGGAAAAACTGGGGGCCGAAAAAGCGGTTGAGTGGGGGCTGGCCAATCGGGTACTGCCAGACGACAACTTCGCAGCACACGCCATGGAGTTTGCTCAGGAGCTTGCCGGTAAATCGCCTTTAGGACTGCGCTATGCAAAAGAGGCGCTCGCCTTTGGCACGTCACACAATCTGGCCGATACGATCTCCAAGGAAGCGGCGCTGCAGGCGTTTTGTATTGGAAGTGATGACTCGAAAGAGGCGATCAGGGCTTTTTTTGAAAAACGACAGGCTGACTGGCAAGGCAAATAATGACGCCATGTCTATGTGACTGACCAGAGGCGAGTCATGCGGACTGCAAAAGACAAGGCGCATCTAGCGATAGACAAATAAAAATCAGCAGAGAGGGCCCAAGAATGGTGAAGCGAAGAGATAAGTCAATTGCACGCAACTCGTTGTTGGGCGCTGCCGGGGTGTTCGCGGCCGCGGTTGCATCCGGTGTGGCGTTCAGCAACGCAGCCCGTGCCGATGACAAGCAACTGTTGTGGGGCGATACGCACCTGCACTCCACCTATTCTTCTGATGCGTTTACCAACGGCAACCTGACTGCTTCACCCGATACCGCTTATCGCTACGCCAAGGGCATGCCGGTCGTTCAT
>CALKHC010000164.1 GCA_938091425.1 uncultured Luminiphilus sp.
TTAGGCAAGGCGTTGGCATACCCGGCTTCACCGTTGAGCGCACCATCTATGCAGCGAGCTTCCTGATGGTGGCGGTGGTCTGGCAGCTGGTTCAACTGACCGACACAGTGGGCACGCTGCTGGATGTACTGTCGCTGACCGTGCTCGCGGGCCTGGGGTGGTTCCTCCTATTTCGCTGCACGAAAGTTGAACGCGAAAGGATGTTTGTACTCATTTTGCTGACCCTCTCAACCGTGGTTTTCTGGGCGCTGTTTGAGCAAGGCGCTGGCTCCATGACGCTTTACGCGGATCGCGTCACAGACAAGACGCTGTTTGGCATTACCCTCACCGCCGCGCAATTCGGCGCCGCCAATTCCTTCTTCATTTTCTCTCTGGCACCGCTCTTCGCCCTGCTCTGGATCCGGCTCGGACGGCGAGGCTGGGAACCCAGCACGCCGGTGAAGTTCTCACTCGGCATTGCTCAGGCAGGTCTGGGTTTTGGCGCACTGGTTTATGGCGCGCAATTTCCCGACCAGGCAGGCGTGGTCTCCGCTTGGTGGCTCATCGTGGCTTACCTGCTCCATACCACGGGTGAACTGTGCCTGAGTCCGGTGGGGCTGTCGGCGGTCACCAAGCTCGCGGTTCCGTCGGTGGTCGGTGTGATGATGGGCACGTGGTTTTTGGCGTCGGCCTACTCTTCGTATGTTGCCGCGCAAATCGCCACCATAGCTGCCCGCCCCGCCAATGAGGGGAGTCTCAACCTTACCGATGCGTTGTCGGGCTACACCGAATTGTTCAGTCAGCTGCTCACGATCGGTTTGGCTGGCGGCGCGGTGTTACTGGTGCTGTCGCCTTTGCTCAAGCGCATGATGCACGGCGTGCGATAAATCAGACCGAGGCAGGCACTGCCTCGGCCGCGTCGGCATCACCCGACTTGCGATTTTTGCGAGCCAACCGCATCTGCTGCCAGTCATAGCCAATCAGATACATAGCGGGCACCAACAAGAGGCTGACGAATAGCGCGAAGAACACCCCGAAGGCCAGTGACAGCACGGCCGGCTTGAGGAACTGGGCACTGGTGGATTGCTCAGTCATGATCGGAATCAACCCCACAAAGGTGGTGACCGTGGTCAAGAAAATGGGCCTAAATCGACTCACCGCGGAAGTAACGAGTGCCTTGGGTGGCGACATGCCCTCTCGCTCGAGCCGCCGTACGTAATCGATCAATACGAGGTTGTCGTTAACCACCACGCCAATGGCCGCGCCGATGCCGAAGTACGAGAACATGGCCATGGGCAGATTGAAGATCAGGTGACCAAACACCGCGCCCATAAATCCAAACGGCATTGCCGTCATGATCAAGATCGGCAAGGTGTAAGACCGGAAAGCCACCGCAATGAGTGCATAAATGACAAACAGCGCAATCGTGTACAGCGCCGCAATTTCACTGAAGAACTCTGCCTCGGCCTCCTGTGAGCCGCCTTTCAGGACCTGTAATCCCGGATACATGGCCAACAGCTCGGGTACATAGCCGTCTTTGACCGCGCGATTGATCTCGCCCAACGATTCAGGTTCAACCGTCGCGCGCACCGTCACCACGCGCTCACCATTGCGCCGCGTAATCCGCCGCGTCGCCTGCCCAACCTCAACCTCCGCCACCGCAAGTAAAGGCACCAGGCGTCCATCAGGGGTTCGAATCCGCATATCTTCAAAAGACGCCAGCGAGCCCCGGGCAGCCTCGGGATACCGCACCATCACTCTGACATCGCCGTTCTCCCGAGGAAGGCGCTGCACCTCCTCGCCGTAAAACGCCTGACGCACCTGGCTGGACACGTCTCCCAGCGTAATGCCCAACCGCTCGGCGCCCGGCAGTAAATGGAATCGCAGCTCGGGCAAAGCGCCCCATTGGTCATCGCGAATAAAGTAGGCTTTGTCGTAACCCGCCAGATGCTGCTGTAGGGTGCGGCTTGCCGCGTTGAGGGTATCGAGATCCTCGTGCTGCAGCAGGAACGTGATGCTGGCCTCACTGTCGCCCAAGGTGTAGTTGACCGTCACCTCATCCGCATCCGGGATATCGCCCACCAGATCAGAAAACCGTTCGGCGGTCTCTCGCGCACTGAGGGCCCGCTGATCGGGCGGCGCCAGCTGCACGATGGCGATCACGTCGCCGCGTCGAGCACGGGTATACCACCCCTCAATCAGCTCGCCGGTGCCCCGACCAGCTTTTGCCTCGGCGTTGACCTCTTCTGCCAGTTGTTTTTCAGCTCGCTGCAGTTGCCCTAGCACTTCCATGGAACGGCTATAGGGTGTGCCTGGAGGCAAACGCACATTGATGTACACCTGTTCATTTTCGACCTGCGGCGAAAAGAAGAACTTCACCCAGCCACTGGTAAATAGACCCAGCGACACCAAAAATAGCGAGAAGAACACCATGGTCGTCGTGTAACGCCGCGCCAGACATCGCTCCAGAAACGGCCGGTAGGTCTGCTCGGCAAAGCGGACAATGCTGTTCGCAACGCGCTGCTGGCGCGCCATCCATTTTGTCTTGGCTACCGTGACCCTCTGGTTGCGAAGATGGCTCGGCAATATGAGAAAGGCCTCTATTAACGAGAACATCAGCGCCAACGTAATCACCACCGATAACTGCCGAGTAAATTGAGCAGTAACGCCGGAAACAAACAACCAGGGTGCAAACGCCACCATCGTGGTCAACACTGCAAAAATCACCGGCCGGCTGACCGCAAAGGCGCCTGCGACGGCAGCGTCTTCACCCGATAGGCCGCGTTGATGAACGTGGTGGTGGATACTCTCTCCAACCACAATCGCGTCGTCGACCACGATCCCCAGCACCAATAAAAAGGCGAAGGTCGACAGCAGATTTACAGACACGTCATTAGCGGGCAGCAGGGCGAAGGCACCGAGGAAACTGACGCCGATACCCACCGTCACCCACAGCGCGACCTTGGGCTCTAGCGTGAAGATCAGGATAATGAAAACGAGTATCAGGCCAAGAATCGACGATTCCGCGATCAGTTCCATCCGATTCTCATAAACGTCCGCCATATCGGACCAAAGTTTGAGCTCTACCCCAACGGGCAGCGTCGGCTGGGTTCTCTCTATCCATTCGGTTACCGCATCACTGGCTTTCACCACCTGCATATCGTCGGTCGATTTCACCTGCAGCAACACGGCGGGTTTACCATTCGCGGTGGCCAGAATCTCGTTTTGCTCGAAGCCGTCGATGACGGTGGCCACATCCGCCACCCGGATCTGCCCCCCAGCCGCGGTCTGGCGAATCACGATCTGCTCAAAATCACTCTGAGTGTCGGCGAGGTTCTCGGCACGAAGCTGCACGTCACCCGTTTGGGTGCGCACCTCCCCCACCGAAACGTTCATAGAGTCTCGACGAATTGCCGTGACAACATCAGAAAAGCTGAGCCCGTAGGTCCGCAGGGCCCGCTCCGAGAGCTCAATCGTGACCTCTTCGCGGCGCGAACCGAACACATCGACCTGTGAGATGTACGGCAGGCCCGCCAACTCATTTCGGAGCGCATTGCCCAAACGAGTCAGCGCTTTCTCGCCAATGTCGCCCGCCAGAGCAACGCGGATCATCTCCTGCCGCCACTCGAGCCTGCGCACCCGCGGGTTCTCGATATTCCCTGGAAAGGAGGTTATCGAGTCCACGGCATTCTTGATGTCATCCAAAAAGGCGTTGAGATCAACGCTCGGGAAGGTCTCCACGGTCAAAGATCCAAAGCCCTCCCGGGACTCTGAGGTCACGCGGTAGACGTTGGAGACGTTTTTCAGTGCCTCCTCCACGCGCTGAACCACCTGTTGCTCTACCTCTTTGGGCGAAGCGCCAGGCCACATGACCTCTACCTGAACAATGTCAGGTTGCACCGAGGGGATCACTTCTTTCTCGATATCGCGCAGTCCCAACCAACCGGCCGTGACAATAATCAGCATCAAGAGATTGGCGGCAACCGGATTGCGCACCCACCATCGGATCAGACTTTCCATGTCTTAACGCTCAGGCTTCGTTGTCTTCGCTGGTGATCTCGGTACCCACGCTGTCAGCAATGGCGCTGCTGTCCATGGCCTCCAGCCGCATACCACGCACCGGGTTTCTGATGGCAGAGACGATCACCTGCTCGCCTGCCTCTAGCCCGGCAGATAGCAGGACGGTATCGCGACTGCGGTGAATCACGGCAACCTTCCGCACATCCAGCAAACCTTCACCATCGACCACATAAATCTCATCACCGGCGCGCAATCCTTCCGCCGCGATCTGGATCGCATCGACGATCGGCCGGCCCTGAATTTCAGCATCGACATACAGGCCCACGGCGAGCGGCATACCGGTCACTGGATGAGTCTGTTGGTAAGGATTATCGATCTTCACGGTGCCATACACCGTGCGGGTGGTGGGGTCGATTGCAGCATCAAGCCCCGTCAACACACCCTGCCACTGATGCAGCGTACCGCCCATCATGGCAGACAGGGTCGTGGGCAAGCCGCCCATCTCTCCCCCGGCAAAACCGATTGGCACACCAAGCGCGGAGAGTTGATTCAGGGTGAGCGCCAGTCGAACCTCTGCTGTATCGGTGCCGAACACCGTACCCAGCGCTTTGCCGGGATTCACATATTGACCGAGATCCACCGACTGACTCTCTACCCGGCCAGCGAAAGGCAGGCTGATTAGAGTGCGCTCCAGATTCGTCAGCGCCAAAGCCAGCGCCGTCTCAGCGGCTTTCAGGGCCGATTCAGCACGGGCGACCTGTGGTTTTTTGAGTGCCAGCGGTGAGGGGTTCTTCTGCCCAGCGAGCTGCTTACGCGCGACATCGGCGTCAGCCAACGCCTGCTCAAGGTCCACCTTGGCAGCCGCTACCCGGGCCTGTCGCTCATCGACCGCCGCGCGGTAATCGGTGTCTTCGATGGTCAGCAGTACATCGCCGGCGTCGAACTGGCCGCCCTCAATAAAAGCGGGCGCAATCTGCGTGATCTTGCCGCCCACCTGCGCCACCAGTTGCGTACGCACACCGGGGCGCACCTCGCCATAGGCCACTACAGTGGGGCGGGCCGTCGCTCGTATCGCGGGTACCACCTCGACGCGAATGGGCCGGGGCGGCTCAATACTGGGGGCTGGCTGCGGCTTGGTCACCTGCAGCAAAGCGTACATCGCTATACCAGCCATACCGACGCCAATGGGCCAGGCCGCTTGACGCAATCGCGCAATCATCCTCATCTCCTTGATCAGGTCAGGGCCATCCTCAGTGCAACCCGGCATCAGAGCACGTCCGTGACTGCCACCGTCCATGGCAGAGTTTTCTTGACGGCGCATTTTACTGTGTTGATCACACCGACTCCATGGGGATAAGTCGCATTTGATCTGCGGAACTTAGGTGAACGGGGCTGATGTGCAAAGAAGTACCAGCCTCTGCGCGCCGGAATGCCGGCCGAACTTGCTACTCTTCTCCACGTTTTTTGACGTAGCGAATAAATCATGACAGATCGGCAGTTTGAGATCGTGCTCTACGGCGCCTCGGGTTTCACCGGCAAACTGGTGGCTGAGTATTTGGCGAGCGAACATCAGGACCTTCGCTGGGCCATCGCCGGGCGCAATGCCAAGAAGCTGGAGCTGGTGCGGCGTGACTTAAACCTACCGGAACTGCCGATACTCATCGCCGATAGCGCTGACCCGGATAGTCTCAGCGCCATGGCAAGACAGGCTCGCACGCTGATCAGTACCGTTGGCCCCTATGCGCAATACGGTACGCCCGTGCTCAAAGCGTGTGCCACCGAGGGCACACACTATTGCGACCTCACAGGTGAAGCGCAGTGGATGGCAGAGGTGTATGAGCACGTTGATCCGATCGCCAAGGGCAGTGGTGCGCGATTAGTGCACTGCTGCGGTTTCGATTCGATTCCCTCGGACCTGTCCGTATTTTTCTTACAGAAGCATTTCAAGGATCGCTTCGGCACCTACGCCACCCACGTGACAGGTCGCATGGGACGGGCAGCAGGTGGCGTCAGCGGCGGCACGGTAGCCAGTCTGATGTACGTTGCGGAGCAGGCCTCCAAAGACCCCGTCATCAAGGAACGTGTCATGGACCCTTATGCGCTCTACCCTGCCGGCCTGGAGAAGGGACTGGATGGCCCGGATCAAGCGGGCATCGCGTGGGACGACAATTTTGAATCCTGGACCGGCCCCTTTGTGATGGCGGCCATCAACACCAAAGTGGTCAGGCGCTCCCATGCTCTCGCGGGCCTACCCTACGGCGCAACATTCCGCTACGACGAGTCCCAGCTGTGCTCGAGCCGCGCCAAGGCGCTTTTGAGCGCGGGAGGCTTGGGCGCCGTGATGGCGGGCACCTTTTTCTCACCGACCCGCGCGCTACTGAAGAGAGTGTTGCCCGACCCGGGTGAGGGGCCTAACGAGACCACCCGCAACAACGGGTTTTTCGAGTTTTGGGCACATGGCACCGACGGCGAGAATCAGCTGCGCGTCAAAGTGGCGGGTCAGCGCGACCCGGGCTATGGCGCCACCTCGCGCATGCTGGCGCAGGCCGGTCTCTGTCTCGCTCGAGATGAACTCTCTGTAGGGGGCGGTATCTGGACCACCGCCAGCGCATTGGGAGACCCGCTTCTGGCCCGCCTACCTCAAGTTGATATCCACTTCTCAGTGGTCGAGGACTGATCCGAATCCTTTAAAAGCAGGAACAGACCGCAAAAAAAAGCCGCCCGAAGGCGGCTCGTCTATGACCACCGTCCGCTTTTAGAGCGGCTCATACTTGAACTTCTGTCCGCCTAGCGTGGCTTCGTACATCAGACCACCCTTGGCAATGGTAAATGTCGCCATGCCGCTGCGGCTATCGTATTCCTTGTCGTCAGCGTTAACTTTGCTGGAGTCCGCGTCGGTACCCGAGGAGGTGTTGCCGCCACCGCCACTAGTTGTGGATGCCTGCGCGCCGGCTGTCAACGCAACTGCGGTTGCCTGAGCCCCAAACTCGAAGTTACCCGAGGTGAAGTCGTCAAACGCACGCTCGTCGCGAAAGAAAATCATCTGGCTGTACACCTGGCCACCCAACTGTAGGCCATAAGTAATTTGACTCATCTTTGTTTTGCCGACTTTCTTACCGCTGACAAAGACCTCGCCTTTACCGTGCGCACCACCAATACCGATACCGCCCTTACCGATACTGGGGAAGACTGCATAGCCGTAGGCATCATCAATAAAGTCGCCCGCTCCAGCACCACGGAAATTTTCAATCGCTGTGTCCACGTCATCGGCAAAAGTGGGCTGCGCGACCAACGCGAAAAACGCAACTATTGAGGCAATCAAAGTTCTCATGAGGCTTTTCCTCTCTTTAACATTTGTTGGTTAGCGTACTGGATCTCAGGCATAAGTACAGCAAATTTAGACGCCTTAGGTGACAGTGCATCCTGTGAGGACAGACTACTGTAATGGACGCAGAAGTACAGTGAAGGTGGGTGCATTAGGTGACACGGCATCCTGAGCACTGCTCATCACCAGACGATGGTTTCACCCCGCCAATCGAAATAAGAGAGCTCACCATCCGCCTCTAACGTCGCCAGCACATCGTCGAGCGCCCCTGCGGCCTGCTCGGGCGAAAGCAGTTTTTCGGGGTCAACGTTGTCCTGAAAAGGCTGCGACAACGGTGTATCTACCGTACCGGGGTGGTACGCCATGATCTTAGCGGCGGGATTGACTCGCCGCATCTCAAGCGCCGCACACTGCAACATCATATTCAGCGCCGCCTTGCTGCCTCGATAGCTGTACCACCCACCGAGACGGTTATCGCCGATGCTACCCACCCGGGCTGAGAGCACCGCGATCCGCGGCGCCTCGCTTCGTTTTAGGACAGGCACCATCGAAGCCAACACTCGCATCGGTAGAAAAGTATTGACCTCAAACACCCGCTGCATGGCACTCGTCGTTAACTGATTCAGCGCGCGCTCCGGCCGATAGCCCTCTCCCTGCAGCACACCATTACAAATCACCAAGCGCGCGATGTCTGAAGCCTGCTCCTGCAGCTGAGATGCGAGTGCCGCCAGGGCCCCCTCACTGTAATCACATTGGTGGGGCTGCACCCTCAGCGACTGCACCGCCGCAAGCGACTCGGCCGATCGCGCGACCGCAAGAATGGGATGCGCGCCCGCGCGAGACCATCGCTCAATCAAAGCGCGCCCAATCGCGCTGCCCGCGCCGATCACAATATCCAGACTGTTACCACTCATTGCCCTCACCTTATCCGACACCCAACCTGATTGGGTTACGCTTTACTTCTCTTTTTACGACAGGACTCGCCGACAGATGACTTCGCCAAAACGCATCGCTTTCATCGGACTGGGCGCCATGGGCTATCCCATGGCCGGGCACCTTGTCCGCGCGGGGCATGACGTGACCGTGTTTAACCGCACCATCACTCGCGCTGAGGCCTGGCAAAGTGAATACGGAGGCCAAGTCGCACCGACGCCAGCAGCAGCGGCAAAGGACCAAGACGCCGTGATGATTTGCGTGGGCAACGACGATGATGTGCGCGAGGTCACCACCGGTGAGCATGGCACGCTTCAGTCACTGTCGAAGGGCGCACTCCTCATTGATCACACCACCACCTCGGAAGCTCTGGCGACGTCACTCGCCAGCCTCGCCGATCAGTCGGGTGTGGCATTCCTCGATGCGCCCGTCTCGGGAGGGCAAATTGGCGCGGAAAATGGCGTGCTGACGGTCATGGTCGGCGCGCAGGAGGACGCCTTCATTGAGGCACTGCCACTCATTGAGTGCTACGCAAAAAGCGTGCGACGCATGGGACCAGTCGGCGCCGGACAGCTCACCAAAATGGTCAACCAGATCTGCATTGCGGGGCTGCTGCAGGGCTTGTCTGAAGGCATTCATTTTGCCGAGCGGGCGGGACTCGATGTCGCAGGTGCGATGGAGGTCATTGCTCAAGGTGCGGCGCAGTCCTGGCAGATGAATAACCGCGCCGAGACAATGATCGCGGGCGAGTTCGACTTTGGATTCGCGGTTGACTGGATGCGGAAGGATTTGGGTATCGCGATTGAGGCTGCTCAGTCGGTAGGAGCCGAGGTGCCGGTCACCAAATTAGTCGATACCTTCTATAAAGAGGTGCAAGACCTTGGTGGCCATCGCTGGGACACCTCCAGCCTGATCCATCGACTTCGTGCGGGTAAAGCCAACCCCTAGCACCCCGCAGGCCTGTCATCAGGCGGTGCAGCACCTCCCACCGCTACCCAGTCGCCTGCGATCTCAGCACAACGCTACATCGCGCCGGGAAAGGCACCACCGTCGAGCAAAATGTTCTGCCCAATCACAAAGCCTGATTTATCCGAGCACAGCCAGGCGCAGGCCGCGCCAAACTCGTCAGCGGTGCCGAAACGGCCAGCGGGTACGGTGGCGGTGCGCGCCTCGCGCGCTTCGACCTCAGTGATGCCTCGTGCCGCAGCGTCGACTTGGTCAAGCATCGCGAGCCGGTCGGTGTCGTGTAACCCGGGCAATAGGTTGTTGATAGTGACACCACTGCCCGCGACCTGCCTTGATACCCCCGCCACATAACCCGTGAGACCGGAGCGTGCCGTATTGGAGAGCCCAAGTACCGGTATGGGGGCCTTCACTGCCACACTGGTGATGTTCACGATTCGACCCCAGCCGCGCTCCATCATGCTGGGCAATAGCGCCTTGATCAGTGCGATGGGCGTCAACAGGTTGGCATCAAAGGCAGCAATAAAATCATCTCGATCCCAGTCAGTCCACATACCAGGCGGCGGGCCACCCGCGTTGGTCACCAGAATATCGACAGCCCTTGCTGCCTCAAGCACCGCCGCCTGACCGGCCTCACTCGTGATATCCGCGGCGATAGTAGTCACCGCGACACCATAGGCTTCCCGTATTGAAGTGGCGGTGGCCTCCAATGCCTCACTACCTCGCGCGTTCAAGACAAGATCAACGCCCTCCGCGGCAAGCGCTTCTGCGCACCCTCTTCCCAGACCCTTTGATGACGCGCATACCAGCGCAGTGCGTCCTTTGATACCCAGATCCATAACCGGCGACTCCTGTAAACTAAGCAATAGATAGATTATCCGCTATCCGGCGGCCACTGTGCGAGTCGCACAGCCAAGACCCAAAACCCGAGGATCACCGGGAGACCCCCATGTCCGTCACGCCTTTTTGGGAAGCCAAATCACTCGACGCCATGACCGATGTGGAATGGGAGTCACTTTGCGATGGCTGCGGACAGTGCTGCCTGCATAAGCTGGTCAACGACGAGACTGCGGACGTGTTCTACACCCGGGTGGCCTGCAAACTGCTGGATGGCGAGACAGGGCGATGCAAACGTTATACCCAACGTCTCACGGAAGTGGAGGACTGCCTGGACGTTCGCCAAATGAGCGCTGCCGAGCTGGCATGGATGCCGCGGAGCTGCGCCTACCGGCGTCTTGCAGAGGGTAACTCACTGCCGTCGTGGCACCCCTTGATCACGGGCGACCCGCAATCGACTGCTAATGCCGGTATGGCGGTCGCGGGCAGAACGATCAGCGAAACTGCTGCCGATCTCGACCAGCTAGAAGCTGAGATCATCGAGTGGGTGGATACTTAAGGGATAGGTGAAGTTACCTTGGCCTCAGTGCCCGGCTCAGCAGTCGATCCAACTGATCAGCGAACGCCTTGCGATCGGTCTGATTGAGTGGTGGCGGGCCGCCGCCATGCTCGCCAGAGGCACGCATGGTCTCCATAAAATCGCGCATCTGCAGCCGCTGGCGAATGTTGTTTTCCGTATAGCGCTCACCTCGCGGAGTAACCACCAAGGCGCCTTTTTCGAGCACCTCACTGGCCAGTGGGATATCTGCAGTGACCACTAAATCGCCCTCCGCTACCCGCGCTGCGATTTCGTGATCCGCCATGTCAGGGCCCTTGGCGACCTGATACAGGCTGATCACGGGGGAGGCCGGAATCTGAAAAGACTGGTTGGCAAATAGCGTGAGTTTAATGCCGCGCTTTTGTGCCGCGCGATACAAAATGTCGCGAATCACCACCGGGCACGCATCGGCATCGACCAGAATATGCATCGTCTGAAATTGACCTCGTTACCTGTGCAGCCGACGGCCGTTTATTGCACGGCTTCACTGTCTAACTGGGGAGCCGCACTGGCCCCTCCAGCGCTGGCGAGGCCTTGCCAAGTGTGTATACTACGCGCCCCGGCGAGGTGCTGCCTCGTTGGTTCTGCGCGGAATTAGCTCAGCTGGATAGAGCGTCGGTCTACGAAACCGAAGGTCGCAGGTTCGACTCCTGCATTCCGCGCCATCACTGTCTGCCCTCAGCGTGTCACGGCCTCCAGAATTTCGATTTCTGGCGCGGCAGCCACCATGCCAGCCAACTGTTTGTTAGCCGCAAGAAAATATTCGGTCTTACCATGGGCATCGAGGGCCTCTGGGCTGTCGTACTGCTCCATCACCTTGTACACCTGCGGATCGCTGCCACTTTTATGCAGTGCGTAGAACACGTTGCCGGGTTCATTAGCCCTCACCTTTTCAGTGAGATCCAGAAAAGCGCTCTCGAACTCTTCATTCTTACCTTCCAAAATGGTGATCGTCGCCAGCAAGCCAATAGCCATAATTGTTTTCCCATTGATGTGTGGATTGTGAATCGCGTCGCGCAGTGTATCCGAGGACAAAGCAACTTACGGCGGCTTCGCGCAAATAACCGCCATACACGCCACAACTCCCCCCACTGACTCGATCAACTGCCACTCTCACACAAGCCACCGCCGCAGTCTCCGGATACACTCGCCAGTCACCACACCAACCCGACCAAAGGAGCGATACATGAGAGCGAGCGCCGAACTGGTGCCAATGGGCACCATCACCGCACAGCTGGGACAACGCATTGAGGTGGGTGACGGACCCAAAGGCACCCGAGTGCTGGTGGATGTCACGAGTGTAGAAGTCGAGAGCGATCGGCTGCGGGCCAGCTTGGCAGCAACCGACGCAGCGGATTGGCTGACCGTCGGCGGTGACGGTACCGTTGGCTGTGTAGATGTACGCTTGACTCTGAAAACCGATGACGGCGCCTACATCTACGTCGAGTACGGCGGTCGGGCCAACATGGCCAATGGCTTGATCGCCACCGCGCCCACCTTTCAAACCGGCGATGAGCGCTACGCCTGGCTCAACCGGATTCAAGCGGTAGGCGCCGGCGCACTGGGCGAAAACGGCGTGCTGACCTACACCCTCTACGAGGTTGCGTTGACCGCCGCTTGAAACGAAAAGGCCCCGTCAAAGCCACCGGTGAGGTGCTTTTCTGGGGCCGTTACAGACTTTTGGTCTGACAAAATGTACGCCCTCGCAGGGCAGCGGATCACTGTGAACCTCTCTGCGCTGCCGCTCCGCCATTTGTCATGCCCTGAACACGCATTTTCTGCTGGCGCATCCGAGATTTTTGAGGTATTTCTAACGCTGTTTTCAGCCCGGCTACAGCACAACCGGGCGAGCGCTGGCCGGCTTTAGGGGGGGACCTGACGATGGCGAGACGTGCGGGAGGCAGAGAGGCGCGACATGCTCAACGGAGCGCGCCGCTGGAAGAAGCCATGAAGCCTGTGCGGCCCGGTGAACGCGGGGGCCGCTACCATCCTTTTACGGATCAGGACCTCGAAGCCATCGTCGAGAATATCTATCGTATTCTCGAAGAAGTCGGCTTCAAAGACGCCACACCGCACTGCATTGAAACCTGTCAGGCCGTCGGTGCAGTGCTGGGTGACGACGGCCGATTACGCATGTCCCGTGCTGTGGTCGATACCGCACTCAAACACGCCAAACGCAATCTCACACTGCATGCACAGGACCCCGAGTTCGATCTGGATCTATCGGGCTCTCGCGTGCACTTTGCCACGGCGGGAGCGGCCGTGATGATCGCCGACTCAATCAAAAACGAATACCGCGCCTCCACCACACGCGACCTTTACGACCTCGCACGCATTGCAGATAACTGCGAGCACATTCATATGTTTCAGCGCATGTGCGTGCTGCGCGATCTCGAAAACACCTACGAGATGGATCTCAACACCACCTACTGCTGCGTGGCGGGCACGCGCAAGCACGTGGGTGCGAGCTGGAGTAACTGCGACCATCTGGGCAAAGCGTTGGAGATGCTGCACATCATTGCCGGGAGCGAGGCCGCATGGCGAGCGCGGCCTTTTGTCAGCCAGTCGAACTGCTTTGTCGTGCCACCCATGAAATTTGCGCAGGAGGCACTGGAGTGCCTGAGGGTAGCGGTTGAGGGCGGCATGCCCGTACTGCTGCTGTCAGCCGGACAAGCCGGTGCCACCACGCCAGCAACACTGGCCGGCGCAGTCAGTCAGGCCTGGGCCGAGTGCATTGGCGGACTGGTGTATGTGAACGCCATCGAGCCCGGCGCGCCCGCCATCATCGGCGCTTGGCCCTTTGTCTCAGACCTTCGCACCGGCGCCATGAGCGGCGGTTCGCCCGAGCAAGGACTCATCTCCAGCGGCTGCGCCCAACTGGGGCTCTATTTTGATCTACCGTTTGGTACCGCTTGCGGCATGACCGACGCCAACATGCCCGATTTTCAGGCAGGCGCGGAGCGGGCTCACACGCTCATGCCACCGGCGCTGGCAGGTTCCAACCTGATCTATGAAGCTGCGGGTATGTACTCCAGTCTGCTGGGGGTCTGCCCAGAGAGCCTGATTCTTGATAACGATGTATTGGGGGCAACGCTGCGAGCGGTGCGAGGCATCGAGGTCAACGAGAAGACGCTGGGCTTTGATGACCTTGCCGAAGTGTGTCTCGGTGACAAGGGCCACTACTTGGGTTCAGACCACACGCTGGCAGTGATGCAGAGCGAGTACCTCTACCCCGAGGTGGGCAACCGGTTCAGCCCCACCGTGTGGGAGGCTTCTGACAAACCTTTGGCGATCGACAATGCCATTCGCACTCGCGACCACATATTGGCGACCTATGTGCCGACCCACATTCCACCCGAAGTCGACGCCGAGATTCGCGCCAAGTTCCCGATCCGCTTGATGACAGAAGATCTGGTGGAGAGCGCCTGAGCCAACGTGGCGAAATTGACGAAAGGCCGGTAAATCGCCTTACCAGCGAAGACCAGCAAAGAGTCGCTTGCGACGGATCCCTAGCAACGAATCTTGGCGTTCTCGGGGTCGTATAGCGGCCGGAGTGACACATCTGCGGAGAACCGCTCACAGGCGACTTCCACTTCATACGTATCACCCAGCACTGATTCCGCCGGCGCACCTGGCTCAGCTGTGACGTAACCCAGCCCCACGGCACCTCCGAGGCTGTGCCCGAAAGCGCCGGACGTGATGTGGCCAACAATCTCGTCGCCCCGCCAGATCGGCTCGTTGTGATAAATGAGCGGCTCGGGATCATTGAGCTTGAGCTGCACCAAAAGCCGCGAGACACCCTGCTCCTGCTGCGCCAACAGTGCTTCTCGTCCAATAAAACCGCCGGGTTTGTCGAACTTGATCACAAAATCGAGCCCGGCCTCCAGCGGTGAGTCCTCATCGGTGATGTCGTGACTCCAGTGGCGGTAGGCCTTCTCCAGTCGCAGTGAGTTGAGTGCGTGGTAACCAGCATGCGCCAGCCCAAAAGCCTCACCAACCTCAGCAACGCGGTCATACACATGCTGCATAAACTCGGTGGGCACGTAGAGCTCCCAGCCCAGTTCCCCCACGAAGGTAATGCGCGAGGCGCGCACCATGGCATAACCGAGCTCGATCTCGCGACTGGTGGCAAAGGGGAAGCCCGCATGGCTCATGTCGGCCGGCGTCAGCGCCTGCAACAGATCCCGCGCCTTGGGCCCCATGATCGACAGTACACCCATGCTCGAGGTCACATTGGTCAGCACGCAGTGTGCGTCATCGGAAATCTGCCGTTTCAGCCAATAAAAATCGCGTACCTCGGTCTCAGCACCACCGACGATCATGAAGGCCGTCTCCGATAGACGCGTGACCGTGAGATCTGCCTCGATGCCCCCGCGGTCATTAAGCCATTGGGTGTACACCACCCGACCCGCGGCAACATCCACGTTGTTAGCGCATACGCGGTTCAACACCGTGACCGCGTCGCGGCCTTCCAGACGGAACTTCGCAAAAGACGACTGATCGAACAACGCAACCCCCTCGCGCACGGCACAATGCTCCGCCGCCGAGTGCTCAAACCAGTTTTGTCGGCCGTAGCTGTATTCGTATTGGGGCTCGACACCTGCGGGGGCATACCAGTTGGGTCGCTCCCAGCCAAAGGCCTCGCCATGGCAAGCACCGA
>CALKHC010000165.1 GCA_938091425.1 uncultured Luminiphilus sp.
GCCTGGGTCCGATACGACAGTGATTATCCCGGTGCCGACGACTTATTCGACTTTCGCATTATCGTCAATTACGACTTCGACCTGCTGTAGCGGTCCTTCTGCGCCATACTGCAACGCGCTCGGCTCGTGGTGGGTGAGCGACGCTTACAAATAGGGATTCCGGCTCGACCCGTTGTCGTTCTGAGAATCCAGTCAATGCAGATTCGACGCTATTTCTGAACCCCTTCCTGCGCCAATTCCTGGCTGAGCTTCTGCCCTGCCGAGGCGCGGGCTTTTGCAAAGCGGGCAATACCCAAATAGGCCACCGGTGTAAGGTATAAAGTGAAGACCGTAGCCAAGCCCATGCCACCGAATACGACCCAGCCCACCGCTGATCGGGCTTCCGAGCCGGGGCCAGACGCCAGAATCAGGGGCAAGGCACCTAAAATGGTTGATACCAGAGTCATGACGATTGGGCGGAGCCTGATGCGTGCGGCTTCGGCGATGGCTTCGCGCACTCCATAACCTTGATCTCGGAGCTGATCCGCAAATTCGACTAGCAGAATACCGTTCTTGGCGATCAGGCCAATGAGCATCACCAGTCCCACCTGAGAGTAAATGTTGAGTGAGGTCCCAGTCAGGAAGAGGGCACAAACGGCTGCCGCGAGGCCGAACGGCACGATCGCCATGATGACCATGGCCGAGGTAATGCCCTCGAACTGCGCGATCAATACAAGAAACACAATCAATAATGCAAAGCCATAGGTAATCAGGGCTTCTCGATTCGTTTCTGCCAATGCTGCCGCCTCGCCGCGGGTCACCAACGTGACATTGTCGGGGAGCACCTCATTCCCCAATTCGAAGAGGTCATCCACAGCCGTCTGCATAGCGACACCTGGTGGTATTTCCAGGTCAAGTTCGATGGCGCGCCGCTGCTCGCGACGGTCGAGCTGGCTGGCTACGCCTTTTTCTTCTAGGCGCACCACACTCGATAGTGACACCAGTGCACCAGAACGCGTCCTGACGTAGAGATTGATCAGGTCATCGGGGTCGCGAATTTTATCGGAGCCCGCCTCGAGAATGATGGGTACGGTTTGGTCATCTGCGTTGAGATCGACTATGCGCGCACCATCCACCATCACACGTAGCGTCTGAGCAATGTCACCCAGCGGGATGTTGAGATCAGAAGCCCTCTCCCGATCGATCTGCACAGAGAGTTGAGGCTGAGAGGGGTCATAGCCAATGCGAGTGCGCATCACGGTGTCCACTCGTTCGCGAATGTGCTCGGTATAGTCTCGCGCTGCCGCGTAAATTTCGTCGTAGTCCGTCCCAAGTAGCGCGAGGCTCAGTCCACTGCCTGAGGCACCGCGCAGGTTGAGCGAGTTTGCGCTATAGATAAAAGTGGTCATTCCGGGTAGGTCGGCGAACAGTGGCTTGAGCTCGGCGGATATTTCTTGCTGGTCTCTCTCGCGTTCACTCCAGTCCTCGGGCTTTGCGACCATAAAGACAATGTTGGGATCCCAGCGCCCAATCACGGAAAACAAAGATGTTATCTCGCCGCGTTCCAGTAACGGCAAGAGGATGTTTTCCATGCGATCAGCCTGGCGCTCTGCGTAGTCTAGTCCTACCCCGTCCGGCCCACGCGCAAAGATGTTCAATGTGCCTCGGTCCTCGGGTGGCAGGAGCTCTCGATCGAGCTGCGTATACAGCCCGGCTGCAATCCCCACGGCCAGCAGGCACACGCCGACCGTTCGCCATGGCGCATTTAACACCCACTCCAGGGATCCGTGGTACCGGTTGGCCAACCGGTTACCCCAGTCGCTGATACGGCGCTCGCGCGGGTGAGCAACAGCGAGTCTCGCCATGGCTGCGGGCACCAGGCTCAGAGCGACGAAAGAGGAGATGGCAACAGCCACAGCCAGCACCAGCCCAAATTCCTGAAACAGTCGGCCTGCCGTGCCGGGCAAAAAGGCAATCGGAATGAAAACCGCAACCAGAACCGCGGTGGTGGCAATCACCGCAAAAAACACCTGACGTGTGCCGGTCACCGCGGCGGCACTTGCGCCCGAGCCCTCTGAGCGCCGCCGTTGCACGCTCTCCAGTACGACAATCGCGTCATCAACAATCAAACCGGCTGCGAGCACCAGGGCCAGCAGCGTCAGAATGTTGATCGAAAAACCGAGCATCCAGCTTGCGGCCAATGTCCCAAGCAGGGAAATCGGGATCGCGATAGCAGGAATAAGCGTGAGGCGCATTGAGCCGGTAAAGAGCCGAATGGTGCCGATGACGACCAAAATGGATATCAGAAGTGTTGTGATCACCTCGCGCACTGATCCGCGGATGAACACCGAATCATCTGAAATGATCTGCAGGTCAACGCCTTCCATGCGGGCATTGATTTCTTTTACCGCGCTGTGCACGCCCTCTGCGATTCGGATAGTGTTCGACCCCGCCTGTCGGATTATGCCGATTCCGACCACGCGCTCGCCATTGAGCCTCACAAAACCCGTTGAATCCTCGGGGGTGAAGGCAACTTTGGCCACGTCGTTGATACGAATCTGGTCCCGAATAATCAGCGAGCTGATGTCCTCTTCACGGGTGACCGCCGCGTCTGCGCGCACTAATAGCTGTTGGTCACCAGTACGAAAACTACCCGCAGGCACATCTAGCGGCGCCGCTCGCAACACCTCAGTCAAATCGGCGACCGTGAGTCCATAGCTGGTCAGGCGGAGCGGATCGAGGATGATCCTGAGCACCCGCTGGCGCGCGCCAAACAGGGGCACATCGGCCACGCCGGGCAAGGAAATAAAGCGAGGCACGATGTCTTGCTCAATAAACTGATTGAGATCTTCTTCCGAGTAGTCCGACGACTTCACTGCGATACGGATGATTTCCTCTGCCTGTTCGTCGGCTTTGAACACGGAGAGTTGCTCAACGGCCTCGGGGAGTTCGCGTTCGATTCGACTGACTGCTTCTCGGACATCCGCAGCGGCCCGATTGACATCCACGTCTGATCTAAACTCGATCCAGATGCGTGTGTTGTTCTCTTCGCTGGAAGAGTTGATTTCGAGAACTCCAGACACGCGGGCAGCGGCCCCTTCGAGCAATCGAGTGACCTCGGCATCCATCGTCTCCGGAGATGCGCCGGGAAGAAACGCGCGCACCGAGACGATCGGACGATCCACGTCGGGGAGTTCGCGCACCTCAATGGCGAGCAGCGCAGCCAGCCCGCCAATGGCCACCAGCAGATTTATAACCAGAATCAGCCACGGGCGCCGAACGCCCAGCGCGGGCAGTCCCCCGTCAGAAAAGAGTCCTTTTTCAGCCACTGGGGGTGTCGGTGTTAGACGAGGACGCGGCTGACATGCCGGCATCGAGTGCAGAGGCGCTCAGAACTTTGAGCGGTGCGCCAGCTCGCACGGCCTGAACACCCTCCATGACGACCGGCTCGTTTTCTGACAGGTCGCCATCGACCAGAATAGCGCCGTCCAGCCGCTTGATGAGCCGAACTTCGCGCCGCGCCGCGCGACCATCCTCTGCCACCCAAACGTAGGCGCCATCTGCCCCCCATTGCACCGCCACATCCGGTACCGAGAGGAATCGGCCTCGCGTCGCGTTTAGGCTGATCTCAAACGCCATGCCGGGACGAAATTGATCACTCTGATTATCGATCGCAGCGCGCGCGGTGAATGAACGGGAATTCACATCAATGCGGGAGTCAACCGCGACAATTTCTCCCAATACCGGTTCGTCTGCGGCATCCCACAGCTTGACGCTGACGGGCGTGCCCCGCTGCACCCGCTCCACATACACCTCGGGAACAGAAAAATTGATCAACAGGATTTGTCGGTCATCAATGGTGGTGACCAGTGTGTTGGTGTCGATGCGGTCGCCAACATCGATCTCGGTCAGACCCACACGACCTGAAAAGGGCGCGATGATTTGCCGTCGATCCAGATCGACTCTCGCTTGCTCCAGCGCAATGCGGGCGCTGTCGACTGCAGCGCGGGCGTCATCGAGTTGGCTCTCAGGGATGTTCGCGTCTCTTGTATTGACAGCGTTGTAGCGTTTCACCAATCGCTGCGCGTCAGCCAGTTGAACGGTAGCGAGCTCGACCGCTAGCTGCTCATCTCGGTCATCGAGTTGCAGTAGCAGCTCTCCCGCTGCGACCTCGCTATCTGCCTCAATGGCCACTGCTGTCACACGACCTGTGGTTTCGGCGTATACCGTCACTGACTTCATCGCCCGCGCGGTGCCAACCGAGGTCAAAGTCTCTTCTAGTTGGCTAAGTTGAACGGGCTCAGTTAACACGGGCACACCGCTCGCCTGGCCGCCGAACCTTGGACTACTGGCCTGCTCAGCCCCACCACAACCCGAGATTAGCAATGGCAAGATCACTGTGCTCCACAGCACAGCTATGCGGAGAGGTATCCCAGTCATGTGAGCGGTTTCTCTTGGTGCATGCGATGCCCTTGTTGGCTGACCGGTTCAGACCGCCTGGTGATGCTGTCTTTCTTACTCCCGAGGCGCCGATCGGTGGTCTGATTCTACTTCAGTTCGCGGATTTCGGATGCGGATCTGAAGTTCGCGTAAACAGTGCCGGCGCGTAGTAAGGGCGATTACCTTGGTTTTACCGGTGTGATTAGGCTTTGGATCGGCTACAGTCCGGTGCCGGACAAGAGGGAACATGATGAGCGACACAAACCAATCCCCTCCAGCGGAGGCGTTGCCTTGCCGCGGCTGCACTACCAGTTGCCCTAACAGGGCGAAGTGTGAGGGCAAGCCGTGGCGGATCCCCCGCGAGCAAGGTGGAGCATCAACATCGTGACAGGGCGCCGGCAGTGAACTTTTCGCTATTGGTCGCCGGCTTACTCGGTGTGACTGGAGTAGCTGCTGGGGCTTTTGGAGCACACGCATTACAAGCTGCTGTTTCGCCAGAGCGCATAGATATCTGGGAGACGGCGTCGCAGTACCACCTGATTCATGCTGCCGTCATTCTGGGGCTGGCGCTAAACTCACAGCCCGATGATCCCCGTTGGCGGTTGCCCATTGCGGGTTTCACCGCAGGCATATTGCTGTTCTCTTTTTCGCTTTATGCGCTGGTACTGACAGACATCACGCAGCTAGCGATGATTACGCCCGTCGGAGGATTACTCCTGATGCTGAGCTGGCTGATGGTGGCCATCAAAGCCCTAAAATAACTCAGCCTGTATGTTCTCCCCATCAGGCAGTCGCGGTCTTTGGAACGAAGGGTCGGTCAGCGCGGATAAATAGCCATAGCCCGGCACCGATAAAGGCCATGACGGTGCCGGTTGAAAGTGCGGTGACCCAACCGACATGACTGGCCAGATAAGGCATCAGTGGCGCCACCACGATGCCTGCGAGGTTGCCCCCCGTGTTCATCACTCCGCAGGCCGGCGCTGTGTAGGGTCCCGCGATATAGGTCTGAGCAGACCAGTAGGCGCCCTCGGTAAGCTGGGTGCTAGCAAAACAGAGCGATAGCAGCGCAACAGCGGTGTAGGGAGAGCTGGCATACAACCCGGCATACAGGAAAATGCCCGCGCCGATGAGTCCGATGATGGCAGGAATACGACACCCCAGCCGAGGCCCCAGCCGCGCGCAGAGCGTATCGCAGGCATAGCCCCCCACTGAGGCCATCACAGCGCCGCATAACCAAGGGAGTGAGGCGAGAAAGCCGGTCTCTAGAATGCTGAAGCCGAGTTCCGTCACGAGGTAGTGGAAGAACCACGTAAAGAACAAGTAGAAAATACAGTTCTCGGCAAAGTAGGCGCAGGTCAGCAGTAACGTGTCGCGGTTGCGGATCAGCTGCCGCCACGCGCCGAACCCTACATTGGGGGTGAGTTGCTCCCGGCCCGCTCGGATGTGTGCCAGCTCCCCCTCTGTCATGTCAGGGTGCTCTGCGGGGTCATCGGTGGCGTAGTGCCACCACAACCAGAACAAGGCGATGCCCAGTGGGATGAAGACATAAAACGAGGCCCGCCAGCCCCAGTAGACCATTACCACCGCGACCAGCGGCTGCGCCAGCGCTGCGCCCAGAGTGAGACCTGTGCTACCCACAGCATTGGGCAGCGCCCAATGGCCTACCGGGAACCAGCGCTCCACCACAGCGGCTTGAATCGGATAGATCGGCGCATGGGCGACGCCGACGAAAAACCTCACGACTAGCAAACAGCCGATCACACCCGCGCCGGTGGTAAAAACCTCACCTGGTAGCCACCCGGTCAGGGCTGTGGTGATGACCCAGACGACCCCCGCGCAGGTAAGGGCCACTCTTGGTCCTAATAGCTTTCCGAAAACACCACCGGGAAGCTGACACACGGCGTAGCCCCAGATAAAGGCCGCATAAATCCAGCCCATCTCGATCTCGCTGATGCCCAGCTCGGGCATCATGAACTCGCCCGCCACGTGAATGTTCTGGCGCATCAGGTAAGAGAGAAAGCTCAGTAAAAAAAGCACGCTGAACAACCGCCAGCGTGCGGGTACCCGGCCTGCGAGCACTATCCGTCGACCTCGTTAAGTTTGCTCTGCACGTAGCGGCGGATATCAAGGCTGTAATCTTCCATGGGCGCGTAATAGCCGTGCTCGAATACTTTATTGTGCATGCCGCGTTGCACGCTCTCGCAGATCCCCCAGTCTTGCTTGTTCACTACATCCCAGAATTCAATGGCATCCGAGCCATCAAAATCGGGTTTGCTGATCTCATCTAAGTGGAACAGGAAGTCGCATTGAATCCGGGTATGACCTGCGCTCTGCGGCCACAGGTAGAACGCGGCAACGTGATCCATCGACAGACTCAGCATCAGGTTGGGATAAAAGAGCTCGCCCTTGTGATGGGTTTTTTCGGTCTCGCTGAGACCAGGGAAGGGCACCCGCGTGGTGGTGCCTGAGGTAGTAAAGGTATTTGCGCCCTCGCGATGCGGTACCCCATCATCCCAGTTGAGCCCGGTGCCGCCGCCCTGCCTGAACGCGGGCACAATCTGGCACAGTTCGGGATGGACCGGGCCACAGTGGTAGCACTCGTTATAGTTCTCAACAATGACTTTCCAATTGGCTTCAACATCGTAAGTGATGGTGTGACCCACTCTGAGATCTGTAAGGGGGTAGCGCTGCAACCGCGCGGTGCCATCGCCCAGCGCCTGCGCCAGAGACTCAGTAGCATTGGGTGCTAGGCAGATAAAAATGAAGCCGCCCCACTCAGCTAACGGAATGGTGTGCAGCGTCACGCCGTTGGTATCGATGGCCAAATGCGGGGTGCCGCGCAGGCGACCGTCGAGATGATAGCTCCACGCGTGATAGGGGCAGACAATGCTGCGGGAAAACTGGCCGTTGACTGGACCGGAATCCTTTAGTGGGACCAGCTCCGTGCCGCGATGCCGACAAACGTTGTAGAAAGCGCCAAGCTCACCATTGTCGGCCTTCACCACCAGCAGCGATTGGTCTTGGAGCCGGATAGCCAGATAATCCCCTGGCGCAGCCAGCGAATCGCTGCGTCCGACGCACACCCAAGCTGATTCGAATATAGCGACATACTCGCGCTTAAACTCGGCTACATCGAGATAGCTGGCCCGCGGCAGGGTCTGCTCGAGTGATTCCAGAGAAGTAGGCTGTTCTCTGCTCACCGCTGGGGGAAGACTCTGGCAGGCTCGGCCAGTACCACCGGCTCATCGCGTAAGTAAAGGGTGTCTGTCTCGACCAGTCCCCGGGCAAAGCTATGACCACTGTGCACCGCGTGCACAATGGCGCCGGGCGCTAGGGCATCACCTAACAACTGGATTGAAGGTGAATCGTTATCTGTCGGGGCGCCCACCAGCGACTGATAGAGCGCATCCTCTGGTTCCCGGTGACCGACAACCACCACGGCGTCCACCTCAATCTCGAGTGGCGTGGCATTGAACAAGTTCTGCAGCGCCGCCCGATTGCCATTCAAGCCGAGCAGGTTGGTGGTGGTGTGGATGGCAACGTTCCTGCGTGCGAGCGCTTGATACACAAAGGGCAGTTCATTGGTCATAAAGGTCCAGGCGGAGGCGTGCCCAGCAGGGGTGGCATAACTAACGGCCTTGCCTTGCTCGGCCAAGTGCTCGGCGATGACGCCACCCAGGTAATAGTTGTCGTAATCAAAGACCAGCACGCGATCACCCGAGACTCTGCCTGTGAACACGTCTTCGGGAGTGAATATTTGCGGCAGGTCGAGCGGTGCTGCGGGAATTTCTAGGGCGGAATAAAGGCGCTTGGTCCAGCGCGCCCCCGTGGCAATAGCGATGTGGTCGGCACCAAAGCTCAGGGCGGCCTCAGCATCGAGCTCGCTGTTGGTATACATCGACACGTTGCCCATTTGCGAGAGCGCCCACACGCGGTAGTCGCGAACCCGTCGCCAGGTAGCCATGCCGGGGAGCTCGCTCTCCTGTAGGACGCGGCCACCCCAGTCATCGGTCTGCTCGGCGATCGTTACCTCAAAGCCCTGCTTGGCCGCGATCAGTGCGGCTTCCAACCCCGCGGGGCCGCCGCCCACCACCAACACGCTGTCCGGCTGCACGGTGCGCGTAAATCGCTCGGGGTGCCAGCCGCGCCGCCACTCCTCACCCGCGGTGGCGTTCTGGGTGCAGCGCACCGGCACGCCG
>CALKHC010000166.1 GCA_938091425.1 uncultured Luminiphilus sp.
CTGGACGCAATGCCGAGGGGCAGCCATCACTATCTGCGCTGTTCGCCGCGGCCGAATCACCCGATCAGCCGCTCGCTTATTCGGTTTTTGGCGGTGTTTCAAGGACTGCCGGGATTATTGGTTACAACCGTTTTGACGACCTAAATGTCCTGAGGCGTCTGGTGGAGCCAAATATCGATTCATGGTCTGGAGAGACGAAGCGCTGGGAATCTGATCTAGCGAGGTCGCAGCAGTTACTCGAGTCTGATGTTACGCGCTTGCTCAACAGGCCTGGGTTGAGTGTACGGGAGCGTCAGAGCATGATCAGGTTCACCGAAGCCCGCGATCGGCGAGGCAGCCTGAGCCGACTAGCTGAATTGATTCCACCTGAAAGTGAGATTGCTCCCAGAGAGGACTTCAACGCGGGCGGCATGAATTTTTCCAGTAGCTTGAAGCAGCAAATGCAGAGTGCCTTACTGGTTTTCAAATCCGGTCTTGGGACAGCTGCTGATTTATCACTTGGCGGCTTCGATTCGCATGAGGAAAACGAGCCGATTCAGGAGGCTCTGCTTTCGCATATTTATGAGGCACTGGTGTATTTCTGGGACTACGCCGAGTCACTGGGTTTAGCTGACAGAATCTTTCTGGTCATGGGGTCTGACTTCGGCCGCACCAACTTCATTAACGAAGGTAACGGCAAAGATCACTGGCCCATTGGATCCTATGTGATGATGGAGCAGGGCGCCCCGTGGGGTGACAGAGTCGTCGGCCAGACTGACGAGCTACATTTCGCTAAGGCGATCGACCCCAGCACACTGAAGGCCACCAGTAACGGCCTGATTATGACGCCCAGCCATATCCACAAGGCGATTCAGGAATACCTAGGGATAGACCGATTTGCCAGTGATGGCAGTTTTGAGTTGGCCGACACCGAAAGCCTTCCTTTATTCGATCCTTTCTTGGAGACGCTACGGTAGCGAGATCTCGGAGCGGCTCCGCAGTAAGCCTAGTGTTTAGAAGCTTCGTAAAGTAGCCAGACTGCTTAATTCAAGCATGCTTAGAAGTCTATTTTGTCCGCCGCAGCACGGTTTCTCCGTTTTTGATGTCGTAAATAACGCCGCGTAGTATCGGCGCTGGCGTGACCAGCCATGTCCGCTGCTGTAGCTAAATCCTCTCCGTTATCAAGAAGATAGGTTAGAAAGCTCCTGCGAAGATCATGAGGAGACGCCTTATCCAGGCCAGCCTGTTTCACGCGTCTGGTGACGATGTCATAGACACCCCTTGCGGTCAGCCGCCGCCCCTCTGCAACCTGATTCCACCGGTTAACCGGTCTAAACAGCGGACCGAACTGCAGTCCAGATTCCTCAAGCCACGTTTTGACCAAGTCGATCGTCCTAGGGGGCATCTCAAGCTCGCGCTCTTTGTTGCCTTTACCGATCACCTTGATCGATCGGTCTGTAAAGTTAAGCTTATTAATATCGATTGTGACCACCTCAGCACGTCTTGGCCCACAACCGAACAAAATCCCCATTAAGGCGGCATCCCTGACGCCTGCGGCGCCTTCATCGTGGAGGCAATGGTCAATCAACCTAGCGATCTCATCCACATGAAGCGCGCGACCCACTGCGAGTCTTTGAAGCTTGATGGCGCGAATTTGCTCTATGAGGCTGAATTGATGGTCGCTCATTTGCTGATGCAGCATGGCCTCGCGAGTTACACCTTTAATAATGGAGAGATACAGGTTGCGTGTGTTGTCAGCGAGGCCTTTCTGTTTGAGTTTTTCGAGCAGGGCTAGCACCGTGGCCCGATCCAGCCGATGCCATGGAAAGGTATCGGGGGTCTGGTCGCATAAGACTGCAATTTGCTTCATGACGGACTTGGCAGTGGTTCTGCTCGCTTCCGAGCCCTGAAGTGACGCCAGGTATAGCGAGGCGGGATTGCTATGCTGGAGGGGGACGTCATCACCGACTGTCGCTAGCCAGCTGCCGATCTCCTGATTAGCGGTCTTTTTCTTTGTGTCCACGGTAGCCCGCACCCCATAAAGGTTGCTCTAACTGACGTAAATATACATTTAAGGAAGTTATGGTGCAACCCATAATGAGGTCAAGCACCTAAGTCGCGCAAGTCGAGAACCTCAGAGTGCCATATCGATGACCAATTTGCCCGTAAACTGCTTATCAAGGAAGAACGCCTGCGCCTCCGATAACGACTTCAAAGAAAAAGAACGCGCGACCAGAGGCTTTACCGCCCCTTGCTCAATCAGGCTCACCAGCCGAGCGAATACCCCTTCGTCCAGCACCGTGCAGCCCAAGAAGCGCTGATCCTTCAAATAAAGCGTTCTGAGGTCCAGTTTTACAATCGGCCCGGCGATCGCGCCCGACACTGCGTACCGCCCAAACGGCCGCAAAATAGTGAGTAACTCCGGCCAATCTTCACCACCCACCAAGTCCATCACCACGTCAGCGCTATTTTCGCCAAGTTGACCCTGCAGGCTGCCGCCCCGGATCAGTGCCTGATCAGCGCCTGCGTCCAACACCGATTGCTGCTTCGAATCGCTTACAACGGCAATGACCCGCGCTCCACGAGCCTTTGCGAGTTGTATGGCGGCTGAACCTACCCCGCCAGAGGCGCCAGTAATGAGCACCCTGTCCTGTTCGTTGACCTCTGCGCGGGTCAGCATGTTTTCTGCTGTGGAGTAAGAGCAGGGAAAAGAAGCCAATTCCACGTCAGAAAGCCCGGTTTCGATGGGGTGGGCATGCCGCGCCGCGACCGTGACGTATTCGGCAAAACCACCGTCACATTCGGACCCCATAAACCAGGGCTGAGAGAGCAGTTCGCCATTCGCTTCTCTCAGGCAAGGCTCCACTAGTACCCGCTTGCCGAGTAATCCTCGATCTGCGCCGTCTCCAATTTCTACCACTCGACCGCAGATATCCGTTCCCTGAATGCGCGGAAAACTTAAGGCCTGCCCTCCCCAACTGGCGTCTGCCGCGGCGCCGTCGCTTTTTGAGTACCAACCTACCCGTGTATTGATATCGGTATTGTTGACGCCAGCGGCACCGACTTTAATGAGGACTTCAGACCTCCCGGGCGCTGGAACCGGGATGTCCGCTCTATAGACCAGCGCCTCAGGGCCACCGTGCTCAGTCAGACACACGGCCCGCATAGTTTTCCTGTTTGACATTCCCGGGCCCTCGTATCACACAGCTGAATTATAAGAGCTGTGAACTTTCCAGGCCGCCGACTCCGAAAATAAGTTATAATGTTATTCCATTCGGAAATATTGCGTGACGGCGATTTATTAAATCAATTTGCCACACAATATGGAGTTTCTCAGCTACCCATGACCCGAGTAAGACACTTCTACGATTCGGCCAGCTCAACCTTGACTTATGTGGTGAGTGATAGCGACACAGGGCTATCGGCAGTAATCGATCCAGTCTTGGACCTTGATTACGCTTCGGGAACCCTTTCCACGCGCTCGGCCGACCGGGTGACCGGGTACATCAGAGATCAAAATCTTAGTTTGCGCTACATCCTTGAGACCCACATCCACGCCGATCATCTCTCCAGTGCCCCCTATATCAAGGAGCAGCTTGGAGGAGAGATCGTTATCGGTTCGCAGATCACCGCGGTGCAACAAACGTTTGGCACTATATTTGCTGAGGGGAATGGCTTTTGCCGCGATGGCAGTCAGTTTGACTTCATGCTATCCGATGGCGACAGGCTGAAACTGGGCGATCTCGAAATCTGCGCTTTGCACGTGCCAGGACACACACCCGCCTGCATGGCATACCTTGTCGGTGAGGCCCTCTTTGTCGGTGATACGCTATTTATGCCCGACGCCGACACCGCAAGATGTGATTTCCCGGGGGGCGACGCCAGGTCACTCTTTGAGTCCTGCCAACGTCTGCTCGCTCTTCCCGATGAAACGCGGGTCTTTGTCTGCCACGACTATCAGCCGGGTGGTCGAGACCTTGCGTTCGAGTCTACGGTGGCCGAGCAGCGGGCTCATAACATCCACGTTGGGGCAGGCATTTCAGCTGACGACTTCGTGGCTATGCGAGAGTCTCGAGACGCGACTCTAGACATGCCGGCACTCATACTGCCCTCGCTGCAGGTCAATATGCGTGCGGGCAACCTGCCACCGGCAGATGCTTCAGGAAGGCTGTTTCTCAAAGTGCCGGTCAATGCGTTTGGCGGTTCGGCGCTGGATCGCTTCGCCAGTGACGAGTAATAAACGCGGGCGGAGACGGATTCTCTCGGGATGCGTCTGGCCCACACAGTGTGAGGAGTGTGCTGGGCGGTTGGGTGCTCATGAGGATTGACCAAGTCGTACCAGCGCTCCAGTGGCTGAGGGGCTACGACCGGGTAGCTCTGACCAATGATGGCCTCGCTGCAGTGGTTGTGACGATCATGTTAATCCCTCAGTCGCTGGCCTACGCGCTGTTAGCAGGCCTGCCGGCTGAGATGGGATTGTATGCCTCGATCCTACCCCTGATTGCCTACGCGCTCTTTGGCAGTAGCCGAACGCTTTCCGTTGGCCCGGTTGCCGTCGCCTCGCTGATGACCGCGTCGACGGTCGGTGCTGTTGCCTCAAGGGGCGTCGTCGATTACGCAAGTGCCGCAACGTTGCTCGCCCTGCTTGGCGGTCTGACGCTGATTGTCATGGGGCTCCTCAAGTTTGGCTTCGTGTCTCATTTTCTCTCTCGTCCAGTGGTGTCCGGGTTTATCACTGCCTCCGCCATCATTATTGCGCTGGGTCAACTTGGACCTTTGCTGGGTATAGCACTACAGGGCGCCACCCTCCCCTCGCTTAGCCAGGATCTCTTCACACGCCTGACGGAGGTGCATGGCCTGACAGTCGCTATCGGCGCAGGGTCAGTCGCGTTTCTGATGCTTGCGCGCTACCGACTAAGCACTTGGCTCGTGCGATTAGGCTTGGAGGGGCGCTCGGTAGAGATGCTTGTGCGCTCGGCACCGGTATTGGTCATGGCGGTGTTAATACCTCTCTCTGCGGGAATGAATTTCGAGTCTGCGGGAGTCCCCTTGGTCGGGCAGATACCGAGCGGCCTCCCTGCATTCAGCGCGCCAAACATCAGTTGGCATCTTATTCAAGAATTGGCGCTACCTGCCTTCCTGATTGCGCTTATCGGCTTCATTGAATCTGTTGCAGTGGGCAAGACGCTGGGGGCTAGGCGGCGTCAGCGCATCGACCCCGATCAAGAATTGATCGGTCTTGGCGCAGCCAACACCGCAGCTGCGCTCTCAGGAGGCTTCCCAGTCACGGGCGGCTTTTCACGATCCGTCGTCAATTTTGAGGCAGGCGCCGAAACTCAGATGGCGTCAGTGTTAGCTGCACTGGGTATTGCGGTCGCAGCGGTATTTCTGACCCCCATACTCTACTTCTTGCCGAAGGCAGTTCTGGCGGCAACGATTGTGGTGGCCGTGATCAGCTTGATCGATTTTGACACGATCACCCTTGCCCGTCGTTACCGCACCGCGGATTTTTCGGCGGTGGTCATCACAATCGCAATCACATTGCTGGCCGGTGTAGAGGTTGGCGTACTGGCAGGAGTGGTCGCCTCGGTTGGCTTGCATCTTTACCACACTAGCCGGCCTCACTTCGCCGTGGTGGGTCAGGTGGCGAATTCCGAACACTACCGGAACGTGGAGCGTCACACCGTTGTGACAGATCCGCACATCCTGTCGATGCGAATTGATGAGTCGCTTTATTTCGCCAACGCCGCATATCTCGAGGAGATGGTGTTTGCGCAGGCAGCTTTGCGAGAGCATCTCACGCATGTCGTTCTAATGTGCCCCGCCGTGAACGCGATTGATCTCAGTGCCCTAGAAGCGCTCGAGGAAATCAACACCCGCCTGATCGAAAATGACGTCATGCTGCATCTCAGCGAGGTGAAAGGCCCGGTAATGGACGCTTTGCAGCGCAGTGATTTTCTGAGTCACCTAACCGGAGAGGTTTTTCTGTCGCACCATGGCGCCGTTACGGCCCTGCGCGCTAAAGGAACTGCTGATCCCGCTCTGACTTGAGCAAGCGACGAAAGCCCCGCTCCACCGCCATCTCCGCAGCCAAACTCAGTTTCTCCTGCCAGCTGCGCTTGACGCGGTAACGGACTTCAATCAGGTCGTATCCCTTTAAATGCTCAACCAAAAAGCTATCTGAGGTACAGAGGCGATCCGCAAGCTTCTTCTCGAGCGCTCGCTGCCCAAACCAAAATTCCCCAGTGCCGACCTCGTCGATAGATACAACGGGTCGGTTGCTGGAGACAAATTCCTTAAAGAGCACGTGGATGTCATCGATATCAGCCTGAAACTTCTCTCTCGCCTTGTCAGTATTTTCGCCAAATATCGTCAGGGTCCGCTTGTACTCTCCCGCTGTGTGCATCTCGAAATCGATGTCATTTTTTTTGAGTAGGCGGTGAAAGTTAGGTAACTGCGCCACCACCCCGATCGAGCCCAGAATGGCAAACGGCGCCGCGATGATTTCGTCTGCAACGCAGGCCATCATATAACCGCCGCTAGCGGCGACTTTGTCTACCGAAACCGTCAACGTAATCCCCGCGTCTTTGAGTCGCATCAGTTGGCTAGCGGCGAGCCCGTAGCCATGAACCACGCCGCCCCCGCTTTCCAAACGCAGCAGCACCTTATCCGCCTCCTCCGCCACCGGCAAAATGGCAGAAACCTCCTCGCGCAGCTGCTCCACTTGGCTGGCCTGCATATCGCCATCAAAATCGAGCACAAAGACGCGAGGACGGCCGGGGTCACTGTCACCGGCCTTCAGGGTTTGCTTGATGGCTTTGCGTTTTGCTTTCTTTTCTTTCTTCTGGCCTTTACCTCGAGCTTTGCTCTCTAACGGATCCTCGGTCACGGCGCGCACTGCTTCCTCATGCATCTCGAGCCGCTCGTTGAGCGAGCGTGCTTCAACAGCGCCGTCCTCACCCGAGCCGCGCTTGCGGTGACTGAGGGCCATGACGCCTGCAAAGGCGACTAAAAAGACCCCAAGCAGAATAATCGCTTGAAGTAAAAATTCGGCAATGTCGAGAATAAAATCCATAGCGGCTACAGGCTCTCAATGAAGTGGGAGATCAGTTGCCCCGAAATAGAGGCATTCGGGGGCGTGGGTGGCATTGCCCTCATGTCAAACCAATCGGCGTCTTCGATCTCATCCGGGTTCAATGCGAGATCACCAGACTGCCATTCGGCAAAAAAGCCAAGCATCACTTGGCTGGGAAAGGGCCATGGCTGTGAGGAGAAGTAGCGTACGTTGCCAACCTCAATGCCGACCTCTTCACGTACTTCCCGAATCACCGCGTCCTCGCAGGTCTCACCCGGCTCCATAAAGCCCGCCAGCGTGCTGTAAAACCGCTTCTGAAATCCTGCGGCGGCTGCTAGAAGCAACTTGTCACCTTTGCTCACTAGCACAATGACACAGGGTGAAACCCGCGGATAGACCCTGAGGGAGCAACTGTCACACAGCACCGCCCTGCCATCTTCGATGGCCCGGGTCAGAGTGCCGCAGCGTCCGCAATGTCGATGGGTGTCTAACCAATACAAGAGCTGATACGCCCGCCCATGTGCATGAAACAGCGCGTCTTCGACTCTGCCAAGCAGGCCGTATAGATTGCCCGACAACTGCTCCATCTGGTTGATGCTGCTCTCGGGCACAGAGAATGCCCATGCGCCCCGGTCCTGCCATCGGCCAACGGGCACCGCATCAGCGAAGTCGACGCCCCATTGCTCGCTCACCTCGCTAAGTCGCCAAGGCATACCGGGTTGCCCACGTAGCGAGGTCACAGTATTACGGCCAGAAAAGACGAATCCCCAATCTTCTGCCTGAGGCTCTGTTGGTAGCACAGAAATGTCGAGCACAGCGGCGGTATCCTTGGTACTGAGGCGCACAGTCTAGGAAGCCCCTCGCTTCAGCACAAGAACCTGATTTAGGGTTTGATGTAGACAGTCACTGCCCGGCTGATGCGCAAGAACCAAGTAACGGCGTCACACGTATACCCTGCAACGTTAAAACCGGTGTACAGTGCCGGCGGCCGGACTGTTAAAAGGCCCGAGCACAAACGGTAGCGATCAGCCAAGTCGCAGGTGCAAACCATGACACCATGGCGATGAGTGATAACAACGACACGGACTATCCACTATGAGTGACTCTTCTCTGAACGCCTTTTGGAGTAACTTCCTGGGTGAATCTCCTGACTGGTACAAGCAAACCATCATCGGGTTTATTGTCATCAACCCCCTGCTGCTGATGGTGGCGGGGCCTGTTGTAACTGGTTGGGCACTCATAGCCGAGTTTATTTTTACTCTGGCACTTGCCTTGCGCTGTTATCCACTGCAGCCCGGTGGATTGCTCGCTGTAGAGGGAATACTGTTGGGCCTGGCGGATCCCCACAGTGTTTTTCATGAGGCCGAGGCCAACTTTGAGGTAATTTTGTTGCTGATGTTTATGGTGGCAGGTATTTACTTCATGAAGGACCTGCTCCTGTTCGTGTTCACCAAGATCCTGCTTAACGTGCGTTCCAAGAAGCTTCTTGCTTTCTTGTTCTCGATTGTCTCTGCGGTATTGTCGGCATTTCTCGACGCACTGACGGTGACGGCGGTATTGATCAGTGTCGGTGTGGGTTTTTACGCTGTGTTTCACCGCGTCGCATCGGGCATGGAGGTCACGGACAAGAGCCACGACCACACTCAGGACAGCTCTATACAGGCTGACTCCGAGCAAGATCTGGAGGCTTTCCGGGCATTTCTCCGCAGCCTGCTCATGCATGGAGCGGTGGGCACCGCGCTGGGTGGGGTCTGCACTCTGGTGGGAGAGCCCCAAAACCTGTTGATTGCAACGGTGGCAGGGTGGGATTTCCAAACCTTCTTCCTCAATATGGCGCCGATTACCATGCCAGTGCTGGCTTGTGGTCTGATCACCTGTGTATTGCTGGAAATGACCGGCTGGTTTGGCTATGGCGCGCTGATGCCCGAAAATGTCCGGCAGGTGCTAACCCATTTCGACGAAGGCCAGCAGGCGGCTGCGACGGCTCGATCCAGAGCCAAGCTGAAGGTTCAGGCGGCGACCGCAGTGATTCTGGTCTTTGCACTCGCATTTCACCTGGCGGCGGTAGGCTTAATCGGCTTGCTCGTCATCGTGTTGCTGACGGCGTTCAACGGCATCACCGATGAGCACGAAATTGGGCATGCGTTTCAGGAGGCCTTACCCTTTACCGCATTATTGGTGGTGTTCTTTGCGATCGTCGCGGTAATTCACGAGCAGCACCTCTTTACGCCAGTTATCGAATCGGTATTGGCGATGTCTAGTGAGGTCCGGCCGGCCATGTTCTTTCTCGCCAACGGCATCCTGTCGGCCATCTCGGATAACGTCTTCGTTGCCACGGTGTACATCTCTGAGATCGATGCCGCGCTGAAAGCAGGAGAGATTGATCGTGCCGAGTTCGACCGGTTAGCCATTGCTATTAATACGGGCACTAACCTACCCTCAGTCGCGACGCCTAATGGTCAGGCGGCGTTTCTGTTTTTGCTGACCTCCGCGCTAGCGCCTTTGATTCGCTTGTCTTATGGCACGATGGTACTGATGGCCCTGCCCTACACGATCGTTTTGACGGCGGTTGGGCTGGTTTTTGTCGTCATCACCCTCTGAATCAGTGGCGGGGTGATCTCCGCCATACCGCTTCACCCGCACTGAGGTCGAGCTCGCGCAGCTTGGCTTCATGGCGCTCGGCTTCCTCAGAGCTTGCTCGGAGCACAGCCAGCCGAGGTCTTTCCGCTGGCAAACGCCGGATGCCACTGCCTGACCCTGATCCGCCAGAGGACGCATTACTGTTGTCTGCGCTCAATCCCAGAGAGGCCTGCCCACCCGTCATGGCCAGATATACCTCTGCCAATATTTCGGCGTCCAACAGAGCGCCGTGAAGTGTCCGGCTAGTGTTGTCGATTTCATATCGCTGGCATAGCGCATCGAGATTATTCCGCTGCCCTGGGTGCTTATGCCGCGCCATCTGCAGCGTATCGACGACGTTACAGACACTATCGAGTGAGCCGACACGAGACGCCAGCCGCTCCAGCTCAGCATCAATAAAGCCCACGTCAAAGGGAGCGTTATGGATCACCAGCTCCGCACCCTCCACAAACTCGATAAACTCAGCTGCGATCTCACTAAAAGTGGGCTTGCCGGCCAGAAACTCCAACGTGATGCCGTGCACCTCCAGTGCGCCAGCGTCGATGTCCCGCTCTGGTTGGATGTACTGATGGTAATGCCGCCCGGTAATACGTCTATTAATTAGCTCAACGCAGCCAATCTCTATAATGCGATGGCCCTGATTTACTTCAAGGCCGGTAGTCTCTGTGTCGAGCACGATTTGACGTCTATCCATCAGCGTCCCTCACTTCGTCCATGCCCTGATTAGCCAATCTATCTGCTCGCTCATTCTCTGGATGCCCACTATGCCCCTTCACCCAGCACCAATCGATCTCATGCCGCGCTGCCTCATGATCCAGTGCCTGCCACAAGTCCTGATTTTTGACAGGTTTTTTGGCAGCGGTCTTCCAGCCATTGCGTTTCCAGTTAACCAGCCACTGCGTAATACCATCCTTCACGTAAGTCGAATCGGTTGTCAGGCTAACCGTACAGGGCTCATTGAGTGCCTTAAGCGCCTCAATCGCTGCGGTCAGCTCCATGCGGTTGTTGGTGGTGTCCTCGGCGCCGCCATGAAGTTCCCGCTGATGATCGCCGAACTGCAGGACCACGCCCCAGCCTCCAGGCCCGGGGTTGCCGCTACACGCTCCGTCTGTAAACGCGCGCACCTGCTTCATTGGGTGGTTTCAGCGCCGTCCCGTTGCGATCGAGTGACCTGCCGGGGCACGGGCACGCCCTCTTGCGTTTTACCAAGAGGGATCGAGATGAGTCGAGGCCTCTCGACCTTGGCGCCTGAATCAAGGTGGGCAGCAACCCGCTTGCGGGCATGCAGCAGATAGGCGGTGCCTGTTGGCGAATTGATTCTCACCAGCCAGCGGTCGAATCGATCCATGAGGCGAGCAATGCGCCCTCTCCCCAAGGGTGAAACGCTCGCAAAGTAACGCGGTTCGGCATGGGCGAAGCCCAGCAGGGACAACCAGTCACTCAAACGACGGCTGCTCACTGCGCGGGCATCTTTGCGTCCGCGACTCAGCCCTCTTTTGAGCAGGCTGCCCAACCCCCAAATGCTAAAAGGATTGAAAGTGATCACGAACAAATGGCCATTGGGTACGAGCACTCGCTGACATTCTCGAAGGGTCTGATGCGGCACCGGCGACATATTGAGCGTATGGCACAGCACCAGCGCATCCAGCGAATCCGTCGCGAAAGGTAATTCATGGCTTACGCCCAACACTGCTTGAAAGGGCTGATCGGTGCCTGCTCGCGTTACCAACCTGAATAAGCGCTGTGTCTTACCGAGGCGGCTCAGCTCAAGACCCATGTCGGCGCCCGTGACCAGCATGTGATAGCCGAATACCTGCTCGAGCGACTCGTTTAGCGCTTCGGTCAACTGATCAGTCAGTCGCTGGCCCAGTCTTTTATCTCGATACCAGCGGGACAAGGCGCTATGACGGTTCGCTTCTTCTATCATGGGGCTGGTCACACTCATTGGCACAGGTTAGCCTCAGGGCATCTAAGGAGCCGGTTATTCGATGAACATGCTGACTATATCTCCGATTCGTGCCTTCAGCGACAACTACATCTGGTTGATCACGCGAGGCAATCAGGGGTTCGTGGTGGATCCGGGCGAACCCGGTCCCGTTGTCACTGCGCTGCAGGCTGGCGGAATCGAGCTCACTGGAATTCTAGTCACCCACCACCACTTCGATCACACAGGGGCTGTCGACGCCTTGAAGGCCGAGACGGGCTGCGAGGTGTGGGGGCCACCAGATAGTCCCGCTGGACCCTATGACCACACGGTGAGAGAGGGCGATACCGCATCCGTGCTGGGAGTCGATTTTTCGGTGCTGAACGTACCCGGTCATACTTTGGATCATATTGCCTACTACAGCGCCACTGAGCGGGCACTTTTTTGCGGCGATACATTGTTTGTTGGCGGCTGTGGACGCGTCTTCGAGGGCACTCCACCCCAAATGCGGGGGTCGCTGGAGAAGTTACGGCGCTTGCCCCCGGACACCTTGATCTTCTGTGCGCATGAATACACCTTGGCAAATCTGCGCTTCGCTCGCCTAGTTGAGCCGAATAACAGCGCCCTGAGCGAGTTTCTTAGTGCTTGTGAAGCCAAGCGCGCTAATGACCAGCCGACTGTCCCCTCTTCTATCAGCGATGAACTGTCCTGCAACCCCTTCCTTCGGTGGGAAAGCCCTGAGATTGTGAAAACCCTTGAAGCGTCAGGGCGGCTCACAGACGACTCCCCTGATGGGGTGTTTACTGCAGTCCGCGAGTGGAAAAACACGGCTTGAGCGCCTGAATTGCGTCACTTTGTGAACTTTCCGGTCTTGCCGTATTGCGGTATTGTCCCGCCTTCCACTGCACGACGGCTCACCTGAGCTCAGTCAAATTGAAAAGGAACCTGAAGATGAAGATGTTAATTAAAGCTGCTTTTTCCCTGTTGGTCTCAATGGCGCTTTTGCCCGTTGCTGCCTTTGCCGGCCACCACGAGGGTGGCGATCACGCTGTGGCAGCTGAGCAGATGGGGGATGATGTTGTCTGGGCCTCTGGCGCACGGGCAATTGTCGCCGAGGTAGAGGGTGAGGTTATCGCGGTAGACATGGAGACGCGAGAGGTCGTTGTTCGCGGCCCTGCCGGTAATTTTGTCACGCTGACGGCACGCGAAGACGGTGTTGATCTGTCTAAAATCGCTACCGGAGATACGATTATTGCGGATTACGTCGCGTCCATCGAAGCTGAGGTGCGGACGCCTACGGCTGAAGAGGAAGCCAACCCCTGGGTCGTACTCGGCGAGATGGGCCGCACCGCGGATGAATCTGAAATGACGGCAGCAGGCGCGGCCCGACTGATTCGCGCGGTCTGCACGATCGAAGCCATGGATCGCAACGGCAATGTCATGATCAAGGATGCGCGTGGCCGCATGCACACGGTCGGCGGTGTGGAGATGGCGAAGCTGGACAACGTCCGACTTGGCGACACGGTCGTTGTTGTCTTCACCGAGGCGTTGGTGCTCTCTCTTAAGGAAATCTGATCAGTACTCGATGAGCGTCTGAGCCCTATCCGAAAGCCCGGCGTAAGCCGGGTTTTTTATTCGCAGACGCAGAGATGCTGAATTGCAGGAAAGTACAGCGCCGCCTTAATGGGCGCATCAACCTTCCAATTCATCCCGCCTAACAGCTCAGCATAGCTTCTGAGTTGATCACGATAAGCCTCGCATTCCCGGGCTTCAAAAGCGGCGAGCGGCTCGTCATCCAGCGGCTCGCTGGTCTTGTAATCAATAATCCATCTAACGCCCTCTCGATCGTCCAGAAAGGTGCGGTCGATGACATAGTTTTTCACTTCCCCCGCCTCGACCCGGCTTATCGCTAGCTCCACCTGCGCATCAAGCCGAGCGCACAAAATCCAGCGGCCCGTTTGACAAGACAGCGCCCGCTCAGCGAGCTCACTGACTCTGGCTTTCGCCCGTTCAGCCAACTGTCGCGTGAGCGCATAGCGAGCAAGGTTGTGGTCGATCCATGTCTGTACCCGAGCATCTTGCGCGCTCGAAGGTAGCTCCTCAGACGCTGCGAGTTCCAGCACTCGGTGTGTCACCACACCAATAATGCGCTCTATACGATTACCGGTGCGCAGTGAGGTGGGTAATCGACTGATATTAGAAAAATGCGTGGAATCGGGGCTCTCGTCCGCAAGAGGTTGCGCGTCTATCTGCGAGTTTAAGGCCAGCCGGTAGCGCGGGGGTTGCGCCTCAAGTCCCTGAAAACCAAACTCGTGCCGCGATTTCTGCGCTGTAGCTGAGTGGATGTTAACGTGGCTGGCAGCCAGCTGTGACGACATCAGTAGTCGCAAAAGCGAACCGGAGACCCCCTCTAGAGAGCCCTCTTCATCAACTGACTCGACTGAAGCCGTTAAAAAAGCCGCGACCTTGGCTCGGGTAACACCGACATAAAGCAATCGTTTGAGCTCTTCCTGATCTTTATTTTTCTGTAGCCAGTTCAGATAGTTATAAAGCGTTCTTGACGCTATGTCGTCATCATTTGCTGCGATCAGCAGCCGTCGGCTGGCGCCGTCTTGATGCCAATGCCAGCGTATAAGCTCTCTTTGGAGTGCGCGCGCGCGTTTTTGCAAACTGGGCATGAAAACGAAATCAAATTCAAGCCCCTTGGCCTTGTGTAGGGTCATAATCTTGACGGTGTTCCCGGTCTCCGGCGAGTCCAAAGCAGTCATCGCGATGTTCCGTTCAAGCCAGTCGATGTCTAGGCCTAACCCCAGTTCCTCGGCCTTGCGCAAAGAGGATAAAAACGCCTCGACGCGCGCGAGATCGTGGTTTTGGGTGGCGCGCGAGCCGCCCAGACGAAGCCAGATCTGCTCGATCCAGATCGACAGCGCCAGCCGATCACGTTTCAACTCTGCCCAGTGCAATACGGTGGAGATTTGCTGGAGGCGCCTGCTTTCCTCATCACAGACCTCTGGAAGCTGCTCAAGTGCGCGCAAGAGATCAACGGGCCGCTGGGGATGCGCATTGAGCAGTTGAGTTAGCGTGGCCAATGACACGCCACACCAAGGGCCTCTCAGCAGCGAGATGGCCGCGATCGTGTCGGCCGGGTTGGCAAGGTAGCGACACAGGGCCAGTAGGTCTTTGATGATCGGCTGCTCAGCGAGCGACTGGATTGCGTCACCGCTAAAAGCAATGCCGACCGACTCAAGCGCCGCTGCGATCTCGTCAACGTGACTCCTAGCACGCACGAGGATTGCAATGGTTGCGTCACCATCTCGCGCAACGATTGTGGCCGCTTTTTGCGCGATGAACTGCGCCTCCCTATGTTCATCTGCATCCTCGAACACCTCTACGTGAACGCCGGCATCCGTGGTTGGCTCGTGGCGTGGCAAAGCCTCTGCTTTGACATGGCGGACCCTGCTGTAGTGAGGCTGATCCTCTGTGCCCATGAGTTCGGCAAATGCCTCGTTGACCCATGCCACAAGCTCCGGCCGGGACCGAAAGTTTTGCGTCAAGGTCACAGACTCTAACGCGACACCGCCGAAATACCCTTGTCTGGCACCCAAAAATAGGGACACGTCAGCGTAGCGAAATCCATAGATAGACTGCATCGCATCGCCGACCATAAACAAGGTTCTCGGGGAGGCACCGGTTGCGTTATGTTCAGGCCAGCCTCGTATGAGTCGCTCTAGGAGCATAGCCTGTGAGGAGGAGGTATCCTGAAACTCATCAATCAGAATGTGTTCGATCTGGTAATCCAGCCTTTGCGCCAATGCCGTCGGCATTTCATCAGTGCCCAAGGCCTGAATTGCGGCCAGTGCGACATGAGTGTGATCGACCTCACCGCTGCGCTGAAAGACCAACAGCAGATGAGCCTGCAGGACTGGCAGTAACGACGAGATCAGCACAATTAATTCCCACGCGCCTCCCCCTTGCGTAGCGGACGGCAGGTGCTTGATCTCGATCAGGACTTCTAGGAGGAGTGAGTCGGCACCCAGCGCTCCCAGAATGGATGCAAACTGGATTTTATGGTCGCTTTTTGGCGGAAAGCCGAGCTTTGCGTTGACGCCTCCGGGCTTCCGCCATTCGCTCTGGGTTGTTAGCAGCATGTCTATCATGGCGTGCCAATCAGGCAGCGATTCAGCGTTGGCACTGATCGACAGGGGATCTTTACCCAGATGCTCTCTCGCCTCGTTCAAAACTGGCACAAGTGCATCAAGATGACTGTTCAGACGGCTCATGGCTTCGCATAACCTCTCTGAGGTGAGGTCAACGATGCTCTGCTCAAGCGCGGCTTCGGCGGCACCCGGACTATGATGTTGGTTAACAACATCAGCCCAGTCACCCCTGCGCCCCAGCAACGCCACCAGTAACTCGCTGGCCCGAAGCCACCGGTTATCAAAATGCCGGAGTAACTGGACGATGCGCTCGCCAATGGCGCCCTCTCCTGCCTGGGCCAGAAATTGCCGGACAGCTTCCTCGTAAAGGGGTTGCGCGTTGTCGACTGGCTCTACCAGCCCTCCTGTGCCACTCAATATCGGCATTTGTCTCGTGAGCTCATGACAAAAGCTATCGATGGTCCTTATGTTGAGGGTCGTATCGTCCAGTCGCCATTTCTTGCGGGTCGCGTGATCGATTACTGCAAGTGCCAGCTCTCTGGTCTGACGCTCGTGTTCAGCAGTCACCGGAGTATGCTGTCGTGCCTGATCTAGCTTCTCGACAACGCGGAGTGCCATTTCGCTGGCGGCTTTACGCGTAAAGGTGATAGCCAACACCTGCTCTGGCCGGTCAACTCTCGCCAGCAGAGCCAGCAACCGTTGCGTGAGTAGCTCGGTTTTACCCGAGCCGGCGGGCGCGCTGACACAAAAGCTTCTGGTGGGGTCAATCGCCTCACGACGAACAGTTTTATCCGTTGCCGTCATGACTGCACCTTCACTGTATCCGGTTCAGGACTGATACTGAGCTCATTGATACGGCACAGCGAAGCCAGATCACAATAATCGCAGGCACCAGACTGAGGTGTGACTGTGGCAGTCCCCGCCATAAACTCCACGGCCAGCTGCTGCAGTGACGTCTCCCACTGCGCGACCAGTTCGGGCCATGTCGTGGCGATGTTGCGAGTTTGTTTGTCAAGCGACTTGCCGTCGCCTTGAATCAGCCCAAGATCCTCGCCCAATGCGACAAACCTGACCCGATCGGTGGTCGACAGCTCAGCAAACGCAATGCCTTGAATCGTTGAATCGAGCAGGCTGTATAGCGGTAACTGGGGCTCTTGCGGACGCTCACCCAGCCAGCGAGTTTTCGAGGGTGCCCTAGTTTTGTAATCGATGACCGCTCTGCGACCGTCTTCAAATTCGTCGATCCGGTCGGGGCGCAGGGTGAGCGATAGGCCCTCCACCTGCAGTGTTTGGTTCTGCTCCATTTCCACGACGTGGAACGGCGTGCTCCGTTCTCGCTCATGCTTTAACCACTGTCCTAGCAAATCGACACACATGTGATGTTCTAGGCGCCAACAAGCCGAACCCACCCGCTCTCGAAGACTGTAACCACGGGCTTCGCATGCGCTTTCAGTCTGCTGCATGGCACCGGTGACTGCTGCCTCAATCAGGCCCTCCTCCACCTCAGGCGATAGTGCAGCCAGCTCATCGCTGGATCCGATCTCACGCCATAGTCTGAACAAGGCCTCATGCAAGAATGCTCCCCTCTCGGACGCCGAAATCCCAATGAGCGCAGGTTGAAGTGAGGGTAGATTAAGCCGGTGCCTTGCGAAGGCGCGAAAGGGACAGGCTGCTTGATCGCGGATAAGCGACGTACCACCGGTCGCCTCAGCTGTTGCATGGGGCAGTGACGTGTCCTCGGGGGCCCGCTCCAATTCAAGTGGACCGGCCCATCGCGCTGGTGGAAACCATGAGGCGCCGCTGTCGCTAAACGCATGGGATAGCAAAGGACTGACAGTCTGCGGCAATCCTTGCTCGGTGCAATGAAAGCTGGCGACGACCTTTTGGCTACCTGCAAACCAGACCTGAAGCAGCGTGTTGGCCTCCTCGATCAATGCTTGTTCATCAATATCTACCATTCCGAGTGACTTCTGAATGGTTGGCGGCAGGAACGGCTCCACCCGCGGCCGAGCTGGCAATACGCCCTGTTGTGCACCACAAATCCACAGCGCATCAAACTGCCCCCCGATGGCCTCCAGCGGCCCCAGCACCTGAATGCTGTCATGTGGGGTTTTGGGCTGAAAGACGGTTGCGGTCAGGCAATCCCGCCAGAGGTCCACGGCGGATTCATAGGATTGATGAGGCAGAACCGCTGATAGCGAGGCAAGCCCGTCGAGACTCGCGTCTAGTCGCTGGTATTGCTGATATTCAATCGAATCTAGTCCCTCGCTGCCCGGCCACCCCCAGAGAGCTAGCCGTTCACGAATGACTTCTGTCCAATCATCGAGGTTCCGAACACCTTTCTGCGCCCGACTTGATCTGATTGAACGCAGGGTGCTGACCAGCTCGGATGATGGGTTTTCACATGCCGCGATGTGCAGCGTGTTCTCGAGCGAAATTTCATGACTCCCCGATCTGAACTGCGCCTGAATCAGGCTGGGCATCATGTTCTCTTCGCCTCTAAACGCCAAATAACGTGAGCGCGTCAGGCTTAGCCACTTCGGGCGGCTGAGTGGACGAACCTCCCATTCCAGCGCGGTCAGCGCATCCCGAAACATTGGTGTAGTGGCCAAGGACATACCCGTCGCGAAGTTAACGGATAGATCGTTATAGCGGGCATCGAGGCAATCAAACTCCTGCCGAAGAAAGTATTCGAGACGATTCCGATCGTTGGCCATATCCAGTAGAACAATCCCGACTCGATGCCCCGGTGCGTCGCCGCTTGAATGCGCCCACTGCGCCGCGGCAAACAGCTCGTCATCGCGGGATACAAATGAGTGGACGGGCACATCTGAATGATCTCGCTTGCCCGGGTCAATGAGCTGAACATCAGCCAGGTGACCGAGGGCTTTGCGTGTTAGCGGGGGCAAATCAGGGACTGTGAATAAACCCATTATCGGCCGGTCTGTCACCGGTACTGACAGCAACTGTTGATAGGCGCCATAGCGCGAAAGCGCCCCCAAATCACTGAGCCGCTTGCTGTATTGACGAGCCCATTCCGAAAAAACCTGACAATCGTCGTCGTACTGAAAGGCAGACCAGATATCTTGCAACTCGGCGCCGCCATGCATCGTCAGCTTGTTCCAGGCGGCCTGGGCGCGATGAGCGGCCGCTCTGGGGTGGGTAAGCGAGAAGCCGACGCGCGCTTGCATGTCATCGCGTATGAGTTGGTGCCAGAGTGCCAGATCCTGCTGTGGCGTCAGTAGTCGTCCGGGTGGCAGTCGCCCGCTCTCTACAGCGCCTAGCCATGCCTGCTCTAGCCAGCTGTCAGCCGTTGTAATGTTTGGTGTTGCGACCACGGGGCAATGACTTTCACAATGCCTGACCCAGCTCTCTGTAATTTCGCGTGCAAGTCGTTTACCCGGGGTCACTATGCACGCGCCCGTCTCCAGAAAGGGCAAGAAGAGCGTTAAGTCAACAGTCACACGCATGGTTGGAAGTATCCCACGGGCGCCAGACGCTCGGGAACCCGCTGAATAATAGATGTGTCGATTAAGGCGACAGATGGAGCAGTCCCGCAGCTGCAGCTGAATTTCGCTCACTGATTCGGTACACTCCGGCTCCACCGGAAACGGGCAGTTTCAGCGAGGGCAGTGTCGGACCGATATCAAACAGGCATTTGTCCGCCAGCGTTAAAAACGAGGAGCGCATAGTGGCTAATCCCCAAATACATAACGTGAACGTAGCGGATCAACGTGTCTTGATCTCTCCCGCGGCGCTGCGAGAAACAGTCCAAATTCCTGACGCAATTTATGAATTCGTGGCATCGTCCCGTGCAGTCATCGAGGAGATCATTGATCGCAAGGATCACAGACTGATCGTAGTGGTGGGCCCTTGCTCCATCCATGACGTGACTGCAGCACTCGACTATGCCAACCGGCTAAAGGAATTGGCTGATCGCGTCGCAGACAATCTATATCTCGTGATGCGGGTTTATTTTGAGAAGCCGCGAACGACGGTTGGCTGGAAGGGTCTGATCAATGACCCCAATCTGGACGATTCTTTCGAGATTGAGAGCGGCCTCGAGATCGGGCGCACACTGCTCAAAGATATTTTGCAGTTGGGACTGCCAACCGCCACAGAAGCGCTCGATCCCATCTCACCACAATACCTGAATGACCTTATCAGCTGGTCCGCAATCGGCGCGCGAACCACCGAGTCACAAACCCACCGGGAAATGGCCAGTGGACTCTCTTCTCCTGTGGGATTCAAAAACGGAACCGACGGCGGTTTGGCGGTCGCAGTTAATGCCCTGCAGTCGGTCGCTAATCCGCATCGTTTTTTAGGCATTAACTCGGAAGGAAAAGTCTCGGTTTTTGAGACAACCGGTAATCGTTACGGCCACATTGTGCTTAGAGGAGGCAGTAATGGCCCCAATTACCGCTCTGAACACATTGCAAGATGTGAGACAGCGCTTCAAGTCGCGAACCTTCCAGGCAATATTATGGTCGACTGTAGCCATGCCAACTCTGAGAAAAACCCGGGTTTACAGCCAGAGGTCGCACGTAATGTGGTTGCACAGATCCTTGATGGCAATCGGTCTATTGTCGGACTGATGCTGGAGAGCCACCTTGAGGCGGGGAATCAAGCGATCCCGGAGGATCTGTCAGCGCTGCGCTATGGCGTATCGGTAACGGATGGATGTATCGATTGGGCGACGACCGAATCGCTCATTCTGGAACTCGCTGAGGTGGCCGCCGCAGCGCTAAAGGCGCGCGCCGCTCAGTAATACGCCTGACTGCGGTCGCTGTGATCGGTGTTGTCCCGAACGCCTGCGAGCTGAGGGATGTGCTCCAGCAGAGTTTTCTCTACGCCGCCTTTCAAGGTCATATCTACAGCGCTGCAGCCCTGACACCCCCCACCAAAGCGCAGTACCGCGAACTGATCCTCTGTCACCTCGATCAGGGATACCTCGCCACCGTGTGCAGCCAGTGAAGGATTAATTTCGTTGTACAAGAGGTAGTTGATACGGTCCTCGATCGGGCTGTCGTCAGACACGCGAGGCATTTTGGCGTTGGGCGCCTTAATGGTGAGCTGCCCTCCCATCCGGTCCGGTGAATAATCGACCAGCGCGTCCTCGAGAAATGGGATGCTTCTGGCCTGAAACCAAGCGGTGAAGCGGTCAAACGCTTCCTGAACGTCTCCCTCCTCCATATCGCCCTCTCGGCAGTAAGCGATACAGGTTTCAGCTCTCGGGGTGCCGGGGTCATTAATGAATACGCGCACACCGAGTGCATCCTCTTGTTTGGAGAGCAACTCTGCCAAATACTCCTGCGCCGAATCGGTAATGGTAATCATGCGAATCTGGTCCCGGTAATAACCTAGTATATTAGTCGGATAATACCGCTTTTGCGTTGCGAGTGACAATCACGGAGACGCCACTGAAAAGTCACTTATCGAAACTATTGGAAGGCTGCGGGCCTGGGATGGCACGTCTGCATTAGACTTGGCACTATGAGTCAGAATCCTCAGCCGCCGAACTTTAGAAAGCTGCTCAGCCCCTCAGAGCAGTCACGCTTGGTGTCGGATATCGAAGCGGCCATGCCCCGAGTACATCGATACGCGCCGGCCACCCCCATC
>CALKHC010000167.1 GCA_938091425.1 uncultured Luminiphilus sp.
ACCTAGAGCATGATTTAGGACCACTCAAGATCAAGATTTCCGGGTGTATCAATGCCTGTGGTCATCATCACGTCGGCGACATTGGCATTTTGGGATTGGATAAAGCCGGCGTGGAAAACTATCAGATCACGTTGGGTGGGCGTGTGGGTATGAATGCGGCGCTGGGTGACAAAATGGGCCCCGGCTTTTCCGAGCCAGAACTATTGCTGGCTTTGGATCGCTTATTTGAGGCTTACCTCGCACTGCGCCGCAGTGCTGATGAGGCGTTTGGCGAAACGGTAAAGCGTTTGGGGACGTCGCCCTTTAAATCCGCTTTGTATGGGGTGGCCGATGCAGCCTGACTCAATGAAAAACCATCATCTTCCTGTCGATTTTAACCGCCAGTACCACGCGCTAGCGGGACTCGACACCCGCGATTTTCTCTCTTGGGTGTATGCACCATACAAGCCCTTCGGTAATGTCGCGGTGGTGACTAGCTTTGGTGCTGAGAGCGCCGTATTACTTCATCTCATTGCCGAAGTCGTCCCCGAGGCGCCGGTGATCTTTATCGATACCGGTTTTCACTTTGAAGAAACGCTCGCATATCGGGATGAGCTGGTGAGTCACTTGGGCCTCCAAAACGTGAGAACGGTTGGCTTGGACCCATTATCAGAGAAACGCTCCGATCCTGCCCGGCGCTTACATCTCGACGACCCCGATGCCTGTTGTCAGCTTCGAAAAGTGAAGGTGCTCGATCATGCACTAAGGGGGCACGATGGGTGGATCTCCGGACAAAAACGCTACCAGAGCCATGAGCGCTCAAAGATTGACCGAGTGGCGTGGGATAGTACCCGCGGTAAATGGAAGTTCAATCCCCTGGCGGATTGGGATACCACTGATCTCTTGAGCTATCAGACTCAACACAAAATGCCGGCTCATCCTTTGGCGGCGGTTGGTTATCTTTCCGTTGGGTGCTCGCCGTGCACGACACCTGTGGCGGCTGGAGAAGAACCGCGCGCTGGCAGGTGGAGGCACCGCGAGAAACTCGAGTGCGGGCTGCATCGTCCCGCTGATGTGATCGTGGCGGCTGGCTGATGACTGCTTTGATTCGCATCAATCAAGACGGCTGTTTTTCTGCAGTTACTGACGGTGATGCCGCTGGTAATGCGTTACCCGTCGGTGATGTGGCGTCACACGACCATATAACCCGATTGCTTGATCAACAGACTGTGCGGCTGAAAATTGATGGCTTTGCGGATGGGCGCGGCTTCAGTGTCGCACGGCAGCTTAGGCTGCTGGGGTTTACTGGCGTCATTCAGGTCATAGGTGATTTGTTGCCAGATCAATTACCGATGGCCGTAGCATCAGGGATCGATGCCGTTCTGATTCGCGCAGAGCATGGTGATCGATGCGATGAGGCCCAGTGGCGACTGAGAGCCTCTGATAAAGGACGTTTTGGCTATCAACGTTCCGCAGCCGAGGGGTGACGGGCTGACTACCGGCCGGTCGCGCGATAAGTGAAAAAATCGAGCCCAGTCAGAGCGGCTTTTTAATCAGTTAACGCAAGCCTGCGTTAATGCTATCCAAGAACCGTGACCCAGGGCATAACTCACGCTGACTCATCGTATTCAGAGGCTTGGTTGCGGTTTGCAGTACGTCATGTAACTCCTCGCTATCGCGACTGATATACAGCAGGCCGGTCAGAATGCGTTCTTCCTTGGCGTGGTGTGCAATGGCGTCCAGCGCCGATTGTGCGTCTTCGATGTCGTACTCTTCATTCACTTTCTGAAGCCGCAACACTGAACCGTCGTGCATGCAAACCTCATGCACCACACCCGCGTCGTAGCTGGTAGTGATGGCTTCCCTGCGCGGGATGAAGTCGACAGGCATGGCGTCGTTATGCTCGCGGAAGCTCGCATAGCTCTTAGTCGAGCCCTGATGATTGTTAAAGGTCACGCAGGGTGAGATCACATCAAGTAGGGCAAAGCCACGGTGGCTGATCGCCGCTTTGATGAGCGGCACGAGCTGCGCCTTGTCGCCTGAAAAGCTGCGGCCAACAAAGGTCGCGCCGACCTCAATGCCTACTCGCACCAGATCAATTGGCATGTAGGGATTGATGTCGCCTTTCTTGCTGACGGAGTCGGTATCCATGGTCGCGGAGTCCTGGCCCTTGGTCAGCCCATAGCAGCCGTTGTTTTCCACGATGTAGGTCATGTTCAGGTTGCGGCGCATCACGTGGGCAAACTGGCCCATGCCAATTGAGGCAGTATCGCCATCGCCCGATACGCCGATGTAGATCAGATCACGGTTGGCGAGATTGGCGCCAGTGGCGACAGACGGCATGCGCCCGTGCACGCTATTAAAGCTGTGTGAGCCGCTGAGAAAGTAGGCCGGTGTTTTCGACGAGCAGCCGATGCCTGAGAGTTTTGCCACCCTATGGGGCTCAATGGACAGTTCAAAACAGGCGTCGATGATGGCAGCGCTGATCGAGTCGTGGCCGCAGCCTGCGCAGAGCGTGGAAAGGCCCCCCTCATAGTCGCGCCGGGTGCAGCCCACCTCATTGGTGCGCGCATCAGGGTGCCGGAAAGCGGGTTTGGCGTAGGTCATGAGGCGAGCTCCTTTTCCTTCGGTACCAGCGGCGTGACATTGTTAATACCCATCGCGCCGCGTATTACGCTGGCAATCTTTCGGGCGGTCACGGGCAGGCCGTCATACTCCACCACTGAAATCAGTTTGGCGTTGGCTTCTACATTGGTCTCATTGAGCAAAAGGCGGCGCATCTGGCCGTCGCGATTCTGCTCAATGACAAAGATCCGATCGTGCTCCTCGATAAAGTCCTCCACCTCTTGCGTGAAGGGGAAGGAGCGCAGACGCAGGGTGTCGAGGTGAATGCCTTCTTTCTCAAGCGTCTCGAGCGCCTCATAGGCGGGCGAGGCGGTGGTGCCGAAAAAGAGCAGGGCGTCTTTGGTCGGCTCCGCCGCAGGCTTGATCTTGGCCTCGGGCACCAGTGATTTGGCGGTTTCGAACTTCTTCAGCAGCCGGTCCATGTTGCGGACATAAACATCACCGTCTTCCGTGTAGACCGCGTATTCGTCTCGCGAACTGCCGCGGGTGAAGTAGGCGCCTTTAGTGGGATGGGCGCCCGGATAGGTGCGGTAGGGAATGCCATCGCCGTCAACGTCGAGGTATCGACCGAAGCGCTCAGTCATGGCTTCAAGGTCTTCACCGCTTAACACCTTGCCGCGGTCGTAACGGTAGCTGTCGTCGAACTCCAGAGGCGGTGACATCCACTCGTTCATGCCCAGATCGAGATCACTCATGATGATAATGGGGGTTTGCAACCGCTCGGCCAGATCAAACGCTTCGACCGTCATGCTGAAACACTCGGCAGGCGTGGCCGGGAAGAACAGCACGTGCTTGGTGTCGCCGTGTGACGCATAGGCCGCCGCAAGGATATCGGATTGCTGGGTGCGGGTAGGCAT
>CALKHC010000168.1 GCA_938091425.1 uncultured Luminiphilus sp.
ATTGGAGCCCGAACGCGCACCCCCACCGGCGACTGAGCCCGCTGCCTTGGGGGTTTATCGCAGCTACATCGAATCCATGGAGACTAGCGCCGGTGCCTTCGCACCTGGCCTCACCGAGCAACTACTAGGACTCGGGCTCAACCTGCAGGCGCTGGATCGGCACGCTGAGGCGGCCAAGGTCTTAAAGCGGGGCGTGCACGTGAGCCGCGTCCAGTCAGGTCTATACGCTGCTGACCAAATTCCGCTGCTGCGCGCTGAGATACGCAGCCTCATTGCACTGGGCAATTTTGACGAGGTTGACGAGCACCAGCGCTATCTGGCGCGGGTCGAATCCGAGGCGCTGACGGGAACACCTGCATCAATCGCTGCACTGATTGATCAGGGTGAGTGGGCCGAGCAGGCCTGGGACTTGCGTCTCGGCGATCAGGAGGCGCATCCCGAGCATCTGGCGCGGAGTTGGGAGTACTACCGGCTCGCCTACAACCAAAGCACCCAGCTATACGGGGAGCGATCACTGGAACTGTTGAAACCGCTCGAGGGCATGTTGCGCCTTCAGTACCGGTTTGCTGACTTACAAAGAGAGAATGCCAGCAACAGCCCCTTTGATGGCACCAGCTATCGTCAGACTTCGGCCCTTGGCGGGGCCTACCGTCGCGGCGAGGCCGTACTGTCGACTATATTCGGCCTGAAGATGGTGAATGGCGCCTCTGCCGGAGAGCAGGCCCGCGATCTGACCCGGCTTGGCGACTGGGCGCGGTGGATGGGACGCCGTTCTGATGCCCAAAGCTACTACGACAAAGCCTGGCGGCGCATTACCCCACCCCCCGTGGTGCCTGAGGCACCTGAAGCCACCGCCTCACCGGAGCCCGCGGCGGACGCCGGAACAGAGTCCTCACCCACCACTGAGGTGGCGATGAACGATGCTGGCAGTGACAACGCTTCCCCCGATACGGGTGCTGAAGAGGCACCCGCGGATGCGGTCGCAATCGCAGAGGGAGAGGAGATCGCAGCCGACGATGAGGCATCAGATGCCGCAGCGATCAGTGACGATGCGCCCGCCAAAGAGGAGATGGTCGCCGAGGCCTCACCGGCAACGGAAACCGCAGCGGGCAATGAAGACACGTCGATTATGGCACTCACAGAAGAACAACCACCCGAGGACGATCCAGTGATGCGGGCAGCGCTGTTTGAGACCGCCACCCCGCTACCCGATATCGACACATTGCGACCACTGCCGCCCTTCCGCCGAGATGCCTCTGGCCCATTGGTGGTGCAGTTTCAGCTCAATGAGGCGGGAAAAATCACAGTACTGGAACGCGTCACGGTCACTGCGGTCACAGAATCAGAGACAACTGAGGGAGAGGAAGCTTCCGATGAGGCTGAGCGCCCCCGAGTGGACAACGACCCTGCCGTGGACCGCCTGCTCCGCAAAATGCGACGCACCCGGTTCCGGCCCATATATGAAGAAGGCGTTGCCGTGGAGACTGGTATGATTGTGTGGTCTTTTGATCTGAGCCCGGCCAGCGCGGAAGCGATAGCCCTGCAACCCTAATGACACCTGAAACCCGCCCATGCTCCGGCACAGCCCTCCTGCTCCGCCCCCTCGCGGCGAGCGCGTTGGTGGCTGTGATGCTGGCGTTGATGGGGTGCCCCTCTGCCAGCACGCCGACCACGCCCTCGATACCCACGCCACCGTCGTCACCCTCGAGCTCAGGCGCCTCGTCACCGAGTTCTGGGGGCGCCAGCGGACCCAGCTCGCCAAGTGCATCTGGCGGCAGTTCTGGATCTAGCAGTTCCAGGTCTTCTGGTAGCACTGGCGGTGGTAGCCCTAGCACTGGTGGTGGCAGTAGTAGCCCAGCTGGAGGGGGTATGCCCGGTAGCGAAGGCAGCGCGTCTTCTGCGAGCACGGGCAGTGACAGCAATGCCGCGGGCACCGGCGCGGAGGCCGCAGACGGCGCCTCCGGCGAACCCGGTTTCGGCGATATGGCTGGCGGCGCTGACCTGCCCTCCATGGTCGATACCTTGCCGACCTTTGATGAAGACTATGGTTCCGAAGGAGACGGCGACGTTGCGGCAGGAGGATCACCCGAAGGCGATGAGTCCGGACAGAGCAATGGTGGCACAGGCGATGCCGGAGAGGTGGCGCAATCCTCCGGCGACCCGGGTGGCTCTGCGGGACAACAGGGCCCTGGGACCCGCGCCAGTGGCGGCATGGAATCAGATATGGGTACCGGCGGCCCGATGACCGCGGCGGAGCAAGTCGCCATCCTAGACCGACAGCTTGAGGAAAGTACCCGGGATTTCGACGGCATCATTTATGACGAAGAACAGCGCCAGCGCGAGGCCGCTCGCGAGCGCGCTGCTCAGACCGCGCAGACGGCGGGCAGCGCGGTAGATCCAACCGAATCAGAAGAACCGGGTTTTGGTGGCGGGATGGCCAGTGCCGGCAGTGGCTCCGTCGGTGGGGGTATTGGCGGGCGCAGCGGCGCGCCCCCCACAGATGGCGCCAAGTACCCGCCGCCACCGGATATCCCTAGCGGCAATGACGACGACGTGGTTGCCCGCCAGCTCCGGGAGGCAGCGATGCGGGAGCCTGACCCGGCTATCCGCGAAAAGCTGTGGGCTGAATATCGCAAATACAAAGGCATTGCGGAGCCCGACGCATGATGCGCACCCTGTTTTCGCTTTTCTTGGGCATGACCTTACTCACAGGCTGCGTTTCAGAGACCGTCAAGTCGACTTCCGTGCCAGTACTCGACGCCCCCGCCACGCTGACACCCGAGGCTGAGCTGCTCGATGTTGGGGTTGTCATTTTGGATCCGGGCATCAGCACTGTCGAAGACCAGGAGCAGGTTTACCCCGAAGTGCGCAAAGCCGAGGCCACGTTTATGGCGACGGAGCTCGCCGAGGTCCTCACTGAGCAGGGTGGCTGGGGCGCTGTCAGAGTCGTGCCCGATGATCGCCAATTCTCCGACCTACTCGTGCGCGGCACCATACTGCGCTCGGACGGCGAGGCACTGGAGATCAAGATTCTAGTCAGTGACGCGCGAGGCACACTCTGGCTAGACAAGCGCTACCAAGGCGTCACCAGCCGCTACGCCTACGAGCAGGGCACGCGCGTCAAGCAGGATCCTTTTCTCGCGGTGTATCGCATGATCGCCAACGACATGCTGGCTATCTTTAACCGGTTGCCCTCAGAAGACCGCGTCACCATCCGCCAAGTTGCTGAGATGCGCTTCGCCCGGGATTTCGCCAATGGTGCGTTCGCCGATTACCTCGAGGAAGATGACAAAGGTCAGATCAGCTTGCTCAGACTGCCTGCAGAAGATGACCCCATGCTCAACCGTGTGCGCGGTCTGCGACAACGACACTACGTGTTTGTCGACACGCTTCAGGGTCATTACTCAGGCTTTGCTGAAGACATGTATGGCCCCTATCAGCAGTGGCGAAAGGCCAGTTACGAGGAGACGGTCGCGCTACGAGAACTGGAGACCGAGGCGCAACGCGAGATGATCGCCGGGGGTGCGGCCATCCTCGCCGGTGTGCTCGCACAGACTTCGGGTAGCCGCACTACACGTAGCGCCGGCGCCGTCGGCGTGATTGGCGGTGGCGCTCTGCTGAAAAGCGGTCTGGAAAAGCGTGCCGAATCCAATATCCACTCACTGGCACTGGAAGAACTCGGCCAATCGTTGGATGCCGAAATCACACCGAGGGTCATTGAGCTGGAGGACCGGACTGTTCGCCTGACGGGTAACGTCGAGGACCAATACGGTCAGTGGCGCGAGCTGCTGGCTGATATCTACGCCGCGGAGCTTGCCGCGCTGGAGCCTCCGCCCGCCGATAGCATACCGCCGACGCCTGAATCGCAGGACTCGTGACCGACCACCAAGAGCAGCCCCTCTCCGCCACTACCTTCGAGCCCGCGCCAGCCGCAATAGAATCGGTTGACTCGGGGTCAGGGGGGGGACAACCGCGACTGGTGGCCATCGCCCTCGCTGCCGCAGCCGTGTTACTGATCTTCGTTTTTTTTATCCTGCCGCAACTGGTGACACCCGGTGATGTCACAACTGACCTCGCCGACACACAGCAAGCCGCATCAGTCTCTGGCTCAGTTACAGCTTCAGGAGACATCGCGGCCGACGCGGGGAATGGACGAAGCCCCTTCGCCGAAGCGCAGCAAAGCGCCGTGAGGCGAGCCGCGCAGGAGGTACTGCAGTCACTGCTATCACTACAGGAATCATTGGCAGAGCGCGGCGCGGCGAGATGGGGAGAACCCAGCTACGGGGAGGCTTTGGGTCACGCTGCTACGGGAGACACCGCCTACCGGGAGCGCGACTTCACCACGGCCACCGCCGAGTACCGACTGGCGCTTGACCGATTGCTTGACCTCGAGGCCAGCCTGCCCGAGCGCAGTGAAGCGCTCCATGACACGCTGGTTGCAGCGGTTGAGAGAGTTGACGTGCTGGCCGCCCAGGCACGCTTTAACGAGCTGGCCGAAATGACACCAACCGATATCAGGCTCATCGCGCTGGAAGATCGTATCGCAGCGCTACCAGCAGTGATCGCTGCACTGGAGGCCGCCGCCGAAAATGAAGCGTTGGGCAATCTCACCGCCGCAGTGGAGGCTGCCACCACAGCAACACGAGCAGACCCCGCCCACCAGCGCGCAGCCGCCCGCCTTGATGAGTTGCGCACTGCCTTGACCCGGCAGCAATTTACCGCCGCCATGACCGCAGGTTACGGCGCTATGGGGGAGAAGGCGTTCGACAGCGCGGAGCAGCAATTTCGTCGCGCTGCAAAACTAATACCCGGCGCGCCGGAGCCCGGCGCTGCACTGATTGAACTCGAGCAGGCCCGCACCCAGAACACCTTGCTGGGGTTGCGTGAACAAGGCGCACAAGCCGAGCGTGAAGAGCGTTGGGCTGACGCGGTTGGGCTGTATCAGCAAGCGCTTGAGATCGACGCACTGATGCTCTTTGCGACAGAGGGGGTGGCGCGCGCCGAGCCGCGAGCTGACCTGGACACTCGACTGGAGATCATGCCAAAGGAACGCGACCGCCTCATCGATGCCCGCATCATGCGCCTCGCACAGCAAACACTTGCCGAGGCAGAAGCAATTACGAACCCCGGCCCACGACTACAGACCCAAATCGCCGCAGCGCGCGATACCCTCGCCTATGCAAGTTCCCCTGTGGCGGTAACCATGACCTCCGATGGGCTCACCGACATCACGCTGTTGCGCGTCAGGCGACTGGGCACGCTGGCAGAACAAACACTGTCGCTGCGTCCCGGTGTCTACACCGCCGTAGGCATCCGCAACGGATACCGCGACGTGCGGATAAAATTCGAAGTGCGGCCTGAACAACAGAACACGGTCGAGGTACGCTGTGTCGAGACGATTTGAGCGGGCGCCATGACCGAACGCGATGCTGACAGCGGCACACCTGACACCCTAAAGCCTGACGCGTTCTCGCCTGCGACGCCCTCGCAGGGCGGTGAGCAGTTGGCAGCGACCACCTTCGAACCGCTGAGTGACTCACCCCAGCAAAAACAGCGTATCAATGTGACTCAGATCTTGCTCGGCGTGGCCGGAGTGGTAATCGCTGCGCTGCTGTTTTTTTTGTTCACCGCGCGCTCCCTCACCCTCAATATTGATGCCGAGGCAGTACCCGACTTCTCACTGAGTGGGCTGAACTGGTCCTTTGGCGAGCGACTTCTGGTGCGACCGGGGGACTACACGCTCTCGATTACCGCTGAGGGTTATCACCCCTACGAGCAGACCATTACGGTGGGCGAGGCCGATACCCAACAGCTCGATATTCGCCTCGCCCCCCTGCCCGGCACCGTGACCATCGCCACGCAACCCGCCGGCGGCGAAATCATCTTGGATGAGTTGTCCCTAGGGTCTGCGCCGCTAGCGGACCTGACTCTTGAGGCGGGCGTTTACCGCGTGGAGGCCGTGCTTGAACGCTACCAGCGCTGGCTGGGGCAAATTGATGTCATTGGCCGCAACCAGAGCCAGATTGTGGACATCGTGTTATTGCCGGATTGGGCGAACGTCCGATTCAGTGCCACACCCGCCACCGTGACGGCAAGCATCGATGGCCGGCCCGCCGACATCACTGCCACCGGTGTTGAGGTGCTCTCGGGTGAGCACAAGCTGACGCTCAGTGCACCCGGCTTTACGCCCATGAATCTGCCTTTGAGCATCGAGGCGGGCGTGGATCAGAACCTCGGCGCGGTGACCCTGACACCGGCTGATGCCACCTTGACGCTCGAGAGCACGCCTCCGGGTGCAGGTGTGACGGTAGACGGCGCGTTCGCCGGGCTGACCCCATTGGTGTTGCCCTTAAGTCCTGGCGACCGCCATGCCATCAGTCTCTCAAAGGCGGGCTACCTCGGGGCCAGACTGTCGCTGACCTTGGCCCGGGGTGAAACCGCCAGCCGAGCCATCACGTTGCAACCCGAACTGGGCGAGGTCCGTTTTGCCATCGAACCCCCAGAGGCAGAAATACTGATTAACGGGCAACGCGTGGGTGCGGGGAGTCAAAGCCTCTCGCTCCCCGCGGTGCAGCAACGTATCGCCGTTCAACTCGAGGGCTATGCCAGCTTCGAGACCGAGGTACTGCC
>CALKHC010000169.1 GCA_938091425.1 uncultured Luminiphilus sp.
TCATACTCATGACGGTATAGGCGCCATTACCAAACTCTGAATTGTTCGCCAGCATCGTAATGACGTTGTTGGGGTCGATGCGCACAAAGCTGTTCATCATCGCGCCGGTTGCGCCCGCGTAAGCCTTCCGAGAGAGGCCAACCGGGCACTGCGCGGCAAAAAGCAGCGCGCCGCTGCTCTGCACAAATCGTCTGCGGCTCAGTGAGCGCGGCGTCAGTGTCTCGCTCATGCGCCCTGCTCCTCTGCCATTAACGCAGCCGCCAGATGCACCGCTTTACGAATACGGGGGTAGGTGCCGCAGCGGCAGATATTTCCTGCCATTGCAGCGTCGATTTGGGGATCACTGGGGTGAGGGTTCTGGGCCAGCAGCGCCGTGGCCGCCATAATCTGCCCTGACTGACAGTACCCACATTGCGCGACGTCAGTCTCCAGCCAAGCCTGCTGCACCGGTGACAAGCCTGCATCAGTGGCCTGTCCCTCAATAGTCTGAATCTCCTTGTTCGCAACTGCCGACACAGGCGTCACACAGGAGCGAATCGCTCGACCCTCCAGATGTACCGTGCAGGCGCCACATTGCGCAATGCCGCACCCAAACTTGGTGCCCACAAGATTCAACTCGTCGCGCAGCACCCAGAGCAAAGGTGTATCAGCCTCGCTGGTCACCTCGACATCATTACCATTCACCGTCAGTTTCATGGCTGTTCCTCTGATCATGTGCCTGTGCGGACAATATGACACTGCCGGAGGCTTTGATAAAGAGCTGGCAGACCCATCTAGGGCCTCTGGAGTAGATAACAGCGGCCGCGAAACGGCTGTCTAGCGGGCTAAATGCATGCGGGTAAAGTGTGTACACTTTATACGCAATTGCATACACTGAGCCATCTGGAATCTGGCGTCGCCCCGTCAGGCCACTTATTTTGGGGAAACCACCATGGAAATTCATCGCGTCAGCGCTTATCACGATGTCGAGCATGCACTGAGGATCACCGACCTCAAACAATCGCTGTACGACGAAGGCAAAATACTGATGGATAAAGTGCTGGTGACGCTCCACGGTGATGACCATAGGCAGCGACGTTCCATCGAAAGCCAGCTGTTTCGCAAAAATTTTTTTCGCGTGTATGAAAATGAGGTGTTCCCCAGCCTGCTCAGCGAGACGCTGGACCAGTTCCTCACCGAATCGGCGTTGGATCTCAAGGAACTGGGCTACCGCATCATGGTCCACCTGTCACTGTCGTTCGCGGGCATCGACCGCATTGACGGCACCGTCGAGGAAGCCGACGCCCAGCACCGACTGCTAATCCAACTCGGTCAAGCCGCAACGATCGGTCAGTTCAAGGGTGACCGGGAGCCCATTTTTCAGGAAATCCGTGAGGCAATTGATGAATTCCGGGAGCGCTTCTTCCTGCCCTCTCGCACCCGACGCCTCGCGCTGTTGGAGCAATACCGCGGCGGCGCCCTGAGCGAAGAGGACTTGCCGAGAGATATCCTCACCATCCTGCTCATGCATGATGCCGAGCTCTCCATGCCGGACGAGCTGATGGTCAGAGAAGTCGCCTTCTTCTATCTGGCGGCCTCCCATACCTCTGTCCACACACTGGTCCACGCGACCAACGAGCTCTTTAATTGGTGCCAACATCAGGGGCAGACGCCGACTGAAGTCGCTGCCGATGCACATCAATTACAACGCTTTGTATTGGAAAGCATGCGACTACACCCCTCTAGTCCTGAGGCATGGCGTCGCGCCGAAGCCGAGATTACCCTCGCCGATGGGCGCGTCGTGCCCGAGGGCGACAAAGTCGTCGTCGACCTGCAGACCGCCAACCGCGATACCAGCGTCTTTGGCGAGGATGCCGGCGAATTTAATCCATTGCGCGCCGTTCAGGGGCGCATCAGCCCCGCCGGCATGTCTTTCGGTGGCGGCATGCATGTCTGCCTCGGCATGAACCTCGTCGCAGGCACCGTGCTGAGAGATGGAGAGTCACCCAATTCAGACAACCACCAATTCGGCACGATCACGTTGATCATTAAGGAGCTGATTGAGCGGGGCATGCGGCCCAACCCCGATCAGGCGCCGCAAAAAATCGAAGCCTCAGAGCGCGACGTCTGGGCCGTCTATCCGGTGCTTTTCTGATCCGATGAATGCACCCGCCCGCGTCAGCGGCTACCAACATGTCCATCAGGCACTGTGCGACCGGCGCCTCGTGCAGTCCATGTACAGCGAGTGTGATGTGCTGATGGAACGTGTGTTGCTGACGCTACATGGCGAGGCACACACCTGCCGCCGCGCGATCGAGTGGAAGCTATTCCGCCGAGACTTTGCGCGCTACTACGAGCGCGAGGTCTACCCCATTACATTGAAGCGAACCATGGCGCCCTACCTCACTCGCGGATACCTGGATCTCCCCGAGTTTGGTTTCAGGGTGAACATCAACCTCAGCGCGGACATCGCCGGCATCGATCGACCCGAGGGCTCCGAATCAGAGACCGACGCTTTGGTGGCTTTGACGCGCAAGTTCAGTGAGGGGGCCACGCTATTTCATTCCACACGAAACAAGGACACCGTGCGTCAGGAAGTGGCGGCGGCGTTGGCCCAGTTCAATGAGCAATTCCTGCTCCCCTCCAGATCCCGTCGAGAAGCGCTGCTACAACAACTCAGCGAAGGCAGTCTGACAGAGGACGAGGTGCCCAGAGATATCCTCACTGTGCTACTCGCCAATCGCGCCGACCAAGACCTCGACGACGACATGATCCTGCGCGAGGTGGCTTTTTTTATGCAGGCGGGCTCGCACAGCTCGGCCAATGCACTGACTCACAGCTTTCATGAAATCAATGCGTGGTGTCGCCATCACCCAGAGGACCGCGACCGGCTCATGGCCGATGATCATTTCCTCCAGCGCTGTGTTCATGAGAGTTTGCGACTCCACCCCGCCAGTCCGGTCGCCTGGCGCACCGCAAGCGAAGCCTTTTCACTGCCCGACGGTACCGATGTCGCCGAGGGTGACCCCGTGGTGATTGATCTGATGTCAGCCAATCTGGAGGCGCTGCTGTTTGGTGAAGATGCCGAGGCGTTTAATCCGCACCGAACGGTGGCAGAACGCATACCACCCTTTGGGCTGAGTTTCGGTATTGGCATTCACACCTGCTTCGGGCGCGATATTGCCGGCGGTCTGGGCGATGCCAAAGCAGAAAGCGACGCACCGCACCTCGGCACATTGACCAATTTATTAAAAAACCTCATGCAACAAGACGCTCACCCGGATCCCGCTAATCCGGCCGTGGCAGACGCAGGTACCGAGCGGCCCAATTGGGGTAGCTATCCGCTGATCATAGGTCAGCGGGCCAGCGTTACCGGAGCCGCAATATGACAGATCAAGATCTGACACAGGCCGACACCGTGCGCCTCGCCATTGAACGCGAGATCTTCGGCGGTCAATTGGCACCGGGTGACGCCCTCGAAGAGGGCCGCCTCGCCAGCCGATTCGGTGTGTCACGGACTCCGGTCAGGGAAGCCATCACCCAGCTTGCGCAAGCCGGGCTGATTACCAAACGCGCGCACAAGCGCGCGGTCGTCGCCCAGCTCGACGCCGGCGCCATGCTCGAGCTGTTTGAGGCGTTGGCTGAGCTTGAGGGCGCCGCGGTGTTCTTGAGCACTTCGCGCATGTCCGAAGCTGAAAAGCGCGCACTCAAGGACATTCACGAGGCCGCCGCCGAGAACCTGCGCAGTGACGGCGACCCCAACGAGTACGCCGATCTCGGTTTTGCCTTCCACCAGCTCATCGTTCGAGGCTGTCACAACACGGCGTTGATCGACACCACCGAGTGGCTGGCGTTGCGGGTACTCCCCTACCGCCGCTTTCAAGTGGTCGCGCCAGGTAGATTGCAGAGAAATCAAACCGATCACGATGCCATCATTTCCGCTATCTTTGCGGGGGATGCCGAGGCTGCCCGTGAGGAAATCCGCCGGCACACGCTTGAGCAAGGAGATGCGCTGATGCGATTTATTGCACTTAATAAAACCTCCCACGCCGACTTTCATCCGAACGGGCTCATCAAGGAGCAGCCACTATGAGCGACGCTTACACCCTGATTCAAAACGGACTCATTATCGATGGGACAGGGTCCGACCCTTTCACCGGCGATGTCCTGATCGGCGGCCAACGCATTGTGGCCGTGGGCGCCGACGCGGGCGCCAGCTGCCCCTCAGACGCAGCGGTTGAAAAAATCGATGCAACCGGATGCCGCGTGCTACCCGGCATGATCGATAGCCACTGTCACATCAGCTTCGATCACCCCAACAGCAATGATGAACTCTTCTTTCACCGGCGCTACGGTCTTGCGGCGCTCGTCGCCGGCGTCAACGCGCAAAAGGTGCTACGGGCTGGGTTCACCAGCTTCTTTGATGCGGACTGCGTGTTCGATGTGGGTGTAGATCTCCGCGATGCGATCGAGGGAGGCGTGATTGAGGGTCCGAGAATGACGACCGGCGGCAACGTCCTGATCAATTGCGTGGGTGGCACCGCCACACGGCTTCTACCCGACGAGGGCACCAGGGGCTATGCGCGGATTGTTCACACTCCCGATGAGATCGTCAGAGAGATCCACAAGCAAATCAAAATGGGGGTCGATTGGATCAAGGTTCACGTCAGTGGACTGCCGATCCGAGCAGGCAAGCAGGGGGGTGAAATCTCCACTTGGACATTAGACGAGCTGAAGCTCGTCTGTGACACCGCACACCAGTTCGGCATCCCGGTAGTCGGACACTGTCGCAACGCAACCAGCACGCGGGATGCTGCCATTGCAGGCTTCGACATGATTCTGCATGCCACCTACATGGATGACGAAGCACTGAAGGCGGTCGTCGACCGCAAAGTGCCGCTGGTGCCCACTTTTACGTTCCAAGCTAATTTGGCGGACTTCGGCGCGGCAATCGGCTCCGATGAGAACCTTCGGGACGTCTTTCGCGCCGAAATTACCGAGAGCGTGGGGACCCTGCGCGCGGCATTTGACGCCGGCGTGCCGCTCGCAACCGGCAGCGAGAGTGGCTTCAGCCTGACACCCTACGGTGACTGGCACTACCGAGAGCTACAGGTTTTTGTCGAAGACCTGGGCATGACGCCCTTGCAGGCGATTAATAGCGCCACCGAGCAGGGTGCCCGAGCGCTAAAGCTGGAGGGAGAACTGGGCTGCATCAAACCGGATTATCTTGCCGACATCCTTATCTTTGATGGCGAGCCGGAGATGCACATCACCCAGCTGGGAGACGCCGCTCGATTCCGCCACATCATCAAGGACGGCCGACTGGTTGACACCAGCACCCCCCTGCCCAAGGAATGGCAATTGCCCGGCTGGCGGGTTAGCGAGTATTCGGAGCGCATCCTGACCAAGGAACTGGTGCAGTCTATGGGATTGAATCCTTAACCCTTGGGTCAATGAAGCAGTTAACGTTGTATACAGCGCAACTAGCCCTAGGGAGAGTTAGCTGGGCCCTTTTAAAATAATAAACAGTCACCTCTGTCATGAGAATGCATAAGCAGTGAGGTCAACATGAGAACGGCAGTGATTACAGGCGGAGCCGCCGGATTGGGCGCCGACGTCGCGCGTCGCCTGAGTGAGGCAGGTTATCGCATCGGCATCTTCGACTTGGGCGCCGACCGCGTCACTCAGACCGCATCCGAGATGGATAACGCGGTGGGCATCGAGGCCGATGTTACCTCCCCGGAACAGATCGCAGCCGCTTTCGAGGCCTTCGGCGAGACGCCCGACCTCTTAGTTAACAACGCCGGGATCGTGCGCTTCGGCGCCATGGAAGCGCAATCGACGCAGGACTACATCGACGTGGTCAACGTCAATCTGCTAGGGAGCTGCTTTTGTGCCCGCGAAATCGCGCCAGCCATGATGGAGAGAGGCTCCGGTCACATCATCAATTTTACGTCCATCAATGGCATACACCCCGCCCCTGGAGTCGGACTTTACGGCCCCACCAAAGCCGCCATGGCCAACATGACACAGGCCATGGCCATCGAATGGGGACCAAAAGGGATTCGCGTGAATGCCATCGCGCCCGGCATGATCGACGCAGGCATGTCCAAACCGATTTTTGAGAACCCCAAAGTACGCGCCGTGAGAGGCGGCGGCGTGCCACTGCGCGCTTTGGGTGAAGCAGCGGACATTGCGGAAGCCGTGCTATTCCTCGACTCCGAGGGCGCGAAATACATCTCCGGCCATGAGTTGGTGGTGGATGGCGGTGTCTCTAACAGCGTCATGGCCCACCTCCCCCGCGAATGACAGCCGCTCGCCAAAATCTGATTCTCGTCGGCGGCATCTTCCACGACTTTCATACGTCAGCCGAAGCACTTGCGGCCGTATTGGCGCCGCTGGGCATTGAGTCGCGCATTGAGGCCGACCTCGATGCCGGCATCGCCAGCCTTGCTGACAACCCGGTCGATCTATTAACCGTCAATGCACTGCGCTGGGAGATGATTGGCGAGAAATACGACCCCTATCGCGAGACGGAGGCTTACTCACCTCCAAGCAAAACTCGAATGGCCATTGAGGCGCATCTGCATGCAGGCGGCGCGCTGCTCGGCCTGCATACCGCAAGCATTTGCTTCTCGGACTGGCCAGAGTGGGGGTCGTTCTTGGGCGGCCGCTGGGTGTGGGGCACCAGTTGGCACCCGCAACCCGAAACGGTGAGCGTAGTGCCAGATAAAAATAACGTCCTGGCAGATCTGCCGCCTTTTGCCGTGCACGACGAGCTCTATACCGATTTACTGCTTGAGTCAGGCACCCAAGTACTGGCCCACGGTCACAGCGCGGCAATGCCGACACCACAGCCTATCGTGTGGTCGCATACGGTCGGTGCGGGCCGGGTGATCTACGACGCATTGGGCCACGACAGTCAATCTCTACAACACCCCTCTCATGCTGAGCTGCTTCGGGAAACGGTGAAATGGGCGCTCGGCGAGGCAGACCCGCAATGAAATCACTCGAGAACATGTCGATACTCGTTACCGGTGGCGGCTCGGGTATTGGATTGGGTACGGCGCGTTATTGCATTGAGCGGGGCGCGAGGGTCACGATCTGTGGTCGGCGGGAAGACAAGATCCAGGCAGCGGCCGCGGAATTAGGTGACGCGTGTCGCGGCGTCGCTGCGGATGTCACCCTCGCTGCCGATCGGCAAAAATTACTCGAAGCAGCCATCCATCACGGCGGCCAACTTGATGCACTGATCAACAATGCGGCCAACATGTATCGGGGCGCCATCACCGAACTGGATGAAGCCGCCTTGCAGGAGGTGTTTCACACCAATGTGATCGCAGCCATGATGCTGACCGGCCTCTGCACACCCAGCCTTGCGCGACAGGAGGGCGCCGTCGTGTTCGTCGGGTCCATCCACACCCGCCGCGCTTTTCCGGGCGCCTCGCCCTACGCCGCGACTAAAGCAGCTGTGCAGGGCCTTACACGAGTACTTGCCGCCGAGCTTGGTGAGCAAAAGATTCGCGTAAACTGCCTGCTACCCGGGGCGGTGTTCACGGAAATCAACCAGCGTGCCGGTCTCATGGATGATGAAACTGCGTTGCAAAGACTGGAAGGAATGTCAGACTTGCACGCCTTGGGCCGCATCGGCACCACAGAAGAAATCGCAGAAGCCATGGCTTACCTGATCTGCGCCGAGTGGGTCACAGGCGCCATGATTGATATCGATGGAGGCTTGGGTCTGGGTATCACCGCAGACCCCGCCATCAACAAGAGTAAGGAGAGCAGTGAACATGAGTGAATCTATTAGTGTGAATGTCACCACCCGCGAGGGAGAGCTAAGAACCGTCACGCAGGGCGTTGGACACGAGTCACTCATGCAGGTGCTTTACGAGGAAGATATTGGCGTCGAAGCCATTTGCGGTGGCTGCACCTCCTGCGCCACCTGTCATGTGCTGATAGAACCCGAGTGGATGAGCAAATTGCCCGAGCGGGATCAGGCCGAATTAATGTTGCTGCAGTATGCGGAG
>CALKHC010000170.1 GCA_938091425.1 uncultured Luminiphilus sp.
AGAATAATGACCATGCCCAACGCCAGGGCAATCATGAGCTCCACCAAGCCAAAGCCCCGGTGCTGGCTGAAAGACTGCCATCCGCAAAGGGGCTTTTGGAGCGTCCTAAAGCGTGACATGCGCTACCTCACCGCCACATCACGGAAAACGACTCGACGATAGGCCTCATCACCCATGTCGTCCGCACCGCAGCTCAAAGATGTCGCAGATTGGGGGGTAATACCAATCCAGGCCACAGAGACTCGCACCCACAGTTCGCCGCTGCCACTGGTGCTGAGCCGATCAATGCAGCCGCGTGCTGCCAGTGGCGCACCCACATTACGCTCCGTCTCGCCACCATTGCCATCATCAACGCCGACCGTGGCACTGCTTCCCTCAATTTGCGCGTGCCACTCACATAAATCCCGCTGGGATCCCATCATCTCGCTGCAAGTTGTCGACTGAGGTTTGGCCAGAAAATACTCGCCTGCCGTCGCTCCGATAGCGTTCATCCGAATCCGCGCCGCCATGTCATCAACAATCGACGCCACTAACGCGCGCTGATAGGTTTCAAAGCTGTTGTTCATCGTGTTGATTTGCAGCGCGCCCAGGCCGAGTAAGCCGATCGCTACGATCAGAAAGGTGACCAGCACCTCAATCAGCGTGAACCCTCTTTGCTTAGAAAGCGAGCTCATGAACAAGACCCCGCCCAACTCATCTCCGTGCCTTCGGTATCGCACGAATCAGGGCAGCCCCCTGTGTGACTCTCTACCCGGCCATCGGTGGTCACAACAAGGCATAGCGCGCAACTGCTACCAGCCGCCGTCGTCGTGAGTAAAAACTCTGGACAGTTCTGAACACGACCCCAGGCATTGAAACTGACCGGGACGCCCGTAGAAGCCCCATCTCGCTCAATGGTCACAAGGTCTGAGCCAATATTGAACTCCTGAATCGGCTGAGAAGTGCAACCACTCGCGCCACCCGCCTCGACACACCAACCCGCGCTCCAACCCGAGTTGTGCGCAATCAACGCCACGCCCTCGTTTCGCTTGACCGCCTCAGAGCGCGCCGTTGCCAAGGAAATACGCAACTCGCTGCCAGCCTGACGCAGGCGCTGCTCTGCCAACATCCGCGAGAAGGAAGGCGTGGCCAGCGAGACCAACACTGACAAAATCACCAGCCCGGCCAGCAGTTCGATCAGTGACAGACCATACGAACGAGCACTTACCACGCCGTCTCCTCCGTCCCCCCGCAATGGCGTAACCGTCCTCCCGTATTGGACAGGCACAGATCACCATCACTTGTTTGCATCCCGGTCGCCGTCAGTTTCATGGTGAACTTTGGGGGCGGACCTTGGTCCACACCTAAATTTAAGCCTGTCATGTTGTAGGCCGAAGACAATGACGAGAGCTCGGGTCCCATATCGAGGGCTCCACTGGCGTCGGTGAAACCCAGTTGCGTCAGGGAGCCGGCATATTGTCGGTGCACAATCAGGTAGTTCTGCTGACGCTGCGCTACATCCATCAAGAATGCCTGCGCCTTAGCACGGTTGCCCTTGCGCACGTGATCCATATAGGAGGGGTAAGCAATGCCCGCCAGAATGCCGACGATGGCTACGACGATCATCAGTTCAATCAGCGTAAAGCCTCTGGCGCGGCCTACCCGTGATGCCAACGGCTTCGCGCCCAACGCGCATGTCCCCATGTGCTGCTGTTTAAACAAGTGCGCTCTCCTGATTCGTTATTGCAAAACGCGCTTTTATTGCATATTGCAATTTCTATATGACACTTTACGCCCTTTTCTGTGGGTTGAAAGGCCCAACTTTTCACGAATCTTGGGAATTTGCAACGACCTTGCGCGCTGCATGCCAGTCGGCAACGGCTAGCTGGTAAGGCCCAATTAGTGCCAAAGTGGCGAGTGCTAGGAGCAACACCACCATCGTGACCGCGAAAAACCCCTTTGGGAGGCATAAAATGGGCGCTCGCATTGCCTCAAGCGGGTTTTTTCTCATCCGCGCGGCACCAATAGTTGGCTGACGACAAACGGAGCGGCCACTGACGTAGCCGAGAGCGAGGCAACAGAGAAGCCGACCTGAAAATAAGCACCCGGCGGAATACCGCCAGGTCTAGCACTTTGAGCCGCCCCGGCTTCTGATGCGTCCGCGCTGAGTTCAGGCATCCCATTTATCCGCGTCATTTGCCAATCAGTGATGCCGGCGACCAAGGTCTCGGCACTGCTCCACCCATACTCCGGTCCCTCAGTGAGTGACTGAATTCTCAGTTGAGGTGCTGTGCTACCCGAGTGCGATGCAGCGCGGTAGCTGATGATCAGTCGCTCCAGACGCCCCCAAACAGTCCCTTCTGGGCAGCTCTCTGGCGGGGAGAGGCTCTGCTGCCAGTCGACTCGCCACGGTCCGCTAGAGTCGGCCTCACCAGTCTGCTCAATATGGCATTGAGCGGGCGCGACACGGTAGCCCGGACCCGGCTCGCAATGCATGGGACAGGGCAGTACCCGCTCCACGTAAAGGCCCTGTCCGGTCGATGCACCCGGCACACAGGAAACTTTCTCAAGATCAATCAAGTCCACGCCACCCCATTGTTCGCGGGCGGGCACAGCGCTCGGCGACTCGCATGGCGCCGCCGGCGTCTGCCATGGCGATACGACTCTTGCCGTCGATTGCTGACTAGACCACTCAGGGGGCATGCGGGCCGCTGCCACCGTCGCATCGAGATAGTGCCGGAGCTGGCGTAGCCGCAGACTTTGGTCGCTTCGCTCTGCACCGAGCTGCGTTGCGACCACCACATCCAAGCTGGCAATGATTAGTGCGCTGATCATGGCCAATATCAGCGCATTGGCAATCAAACATTCCACCAGCGAGAACCCGAGGCCACCCAGCCGGCGCGGCATTCGGTAAGGCCTCACCGAAGAGCTAAACACGCACAGAGCCGTCGCAGCCTTGCTACCAGACACCCCATCACAGCATCTCAGGCATTCGCCTGACTGTCAGTTGATCCCCCAACGCGGGCGTCCAGGATAACTCCAGCACGCCACCGGGCAGCACCTGCAAATAATGATCACGCAATGCCGGCAGCATCTCCGAGACCATGCGACAAGTCGCCTCAGAAGGGTGACCAGCGAGGCTCGCACAACTCTCTAGCGTGTCAGAGGGCGTCGCGTCCACCAGACGAGCCAGGACAGACAACTCGCGAAGGATTGCCTCGGCCATCGTGATCTGAAAGGTCTGCTCGTTGAGCGTGATGATCTCCGTACCCAAGTGGAGCACCCCCAGCATGCCGGCAAAACCAATGGTAGCGGCGATAAGGTAATCAAATAACATTGCCGTGCTCTGGCGCCACGGCTTCGACCCCAGCACCGGAGTTGCTAAGCGCCAGTGTCGGCATGTCGGGCTTTATCGGCACCAGCCGCAACTGGTACCCCTCATCATGAATCACGACCTCGAGACGATAATGCGCGGCCACCGTTGCAGAGAGCAAATCAAGCGCTGGCAGTCCTGCTGCATTCGCAGGGTGGGCATAGCGCAGTAAGTGCTCGCGCTGCTTGAGGTCCAGGCGCTGGAGCACGAGCTTCGCCTCGTCCAACACGGCCTGATTCTGCTGCGTCCGCCAGCTGGGCAAAGCTATGGCCCCCAGTAGCGCAACCATGGCCAAAACCACCAGCATTTCAATCAGGGAAAAAGCGCTTGCAGCGGGTAATCTAGTGACACTCATGCCGGCTTGCCTAAGGGTAGCAATCAGCCCGCAGTCTGCAGTGTCTTGATAAATGGCCACAGATCACCGGTCGATGCCGATGATCTGTGGCCCCGCCAATGCAGTTTGCCGTTAGGCGGCCTCAGACACCGCCGCGCCTTTGGCAAAGGCCAACTCACCACGGTTCAATGACGCCTCGATGCTATCTCCCGGCGCAAATTGCCCGGCAAGCAACGCCTCAGCCAGGGGGTTTTCAATCAACCTCTGAATGGCGCGCTTCAGCGGGCGGGCGCCGTATACGGGGTCAAAGCCCTGATCGGCCAGATAGGCCATCACCTCATCACTCACCGACAGTGTCAGCGAACGATCTGCCAGCCGAGCGCTCACCGCCGCCAACTGCAATGCAGCGATATCGGCGATATGCGACTGCTCAAGCGCGTGGAACACAACCGATTCATCGATTCGGTTGAGGAATTCCGGCCTGAAATGGGTGGCCACGTCCGCCATCACTTTCGCCTGAATCGTCGCTTTGAGTGCGCCGCTATCCACGGTAGCGTCAGCTTCCTCGAGGGCCTCCCGGATATGCACTGCGCCAAGGTTCGACGTCATCACCACAACCGTATTGCAGAAATCTACCGTTCTGCCCTGACCGTCGGTCAAGCGCCCGTCTTCGAGGACCTGGAGCAGAATATTGAAGACATCAGGGTGCGCCTTTTCGACTTCATCGAGTAGCAGCAGTGAATAGGGTCTGCGACGCACCGCCTCAGTGAGATACCCACCCTCCTCGTAGCCCACGTAACCAGGAGGCGCTCCGATCAGCCGCGCAACAGAGTGCTGCTCCATGAACTCGGACATGTCGATGCGGACCATCGCCTGCTCGCTGTCAAATAAGTAGTCTGCCAGCGCCTTGCATAGCTCGGTTTTACCCACGCCTGTGGGCCCCAAGAACAGAAACGAACCATTGGGTCGCTGTGGATCGGCGAGCCCGGCGCGGGCGCGCCGCACGGCATTGGAAACGGCCACAACGGCTTGATCTTGCCCCACAACGCGCTGATGCAGGGTCTCCTCCATGCGCAGTAACTTCTCGCGGTCGCCTTCCAACATTTTGGCGATCGGGATACCCGTCCATCGCGAGACCACCTCGGCAACTTCTTCCTCGGTAACGCGTGAACGCAACAGCGTGGGTTCGGGCACATCCTCTGCCGAGGCCGCCTGCAATCGCCGCTCAAGGTCAGGCAATAGACCATGCTGGATTTCCGACATTTTAGTCAGGTCGCCAGCCCGGCGGGCAACCTCCAAATCCAGCTTCGCCTGCTCGATATCACTTTTAATCTGGGTCGCGCCCTGTACCGCCGCTTTTTCGGCCAGCCAGACCTCCTCGAGGTCAGCGTATTCGCGTTCGATTTCTGCGATCTGATCATCGAGCTGGGTCATCTCTTTTTCTGCCGCCGCCGACTCCTCTTTTTTGACCGCCTCCCGCTCAATCTTCAGCTGAATAAGACGGCGCTCAAGCCGGTCCATTACCTCTGGCTTGGAGTCGATTTCCATCCTGATCCGGCTTCCCGCCTCATCGATCAAATCGATGGCTTTATCCGGGAGCTGGCGATCAGTGATGTAGCGCTGGCTAAGCTTTGCCGCAGCGATGATCGCGCTGTCGGTAATGTCGACGCTGTGATGCACCTCGTAGCGCTCCTTGAGGCCACGCAGAATGGCAATGGTGTCCTCCTCGCTCGGCTCATCCACCAGCACTTTCTGGAAGCGCCGCTCCAGAGCGGCATCTTTTTCCACGTACTGGCGATACTCGTTCAAGGTCGTAGCGCCGACACAGTGCAGCTCACCGCGGGCCAGCGCGGGTTTAAGCATATTGCCGGCATCCATCGAGCCCTCGGCCTTGCCCGCCCCGACCATGGTGTGCAGCTCGTCCACGAACAGAATGATGCGTCCGTCTTCCTTTGACAGCGCCTTGAGCACGGCCTTGAGCCGCTCCTCAAAATCGCCTCGAAACTTGGCACCGGCCAACAAGGCGCCCAGATCCAAGGCCAGAATCCGCTTGTCCTTTAGCCCCTCGGGTACTTCTCCGTTGACCACACGCTGGGCCAATCCCTCGACAATCGCGGTCTTGCCAACACCGGGCTCACCGATCAGCACGGGATTATTCTTGGTCCGTCGCTGCAACACCTGAATCGTTCGGCGAATTTCATCATCTCGACCAATCACCGGGTCCAGTTCACCGGCTGCGGCGCGCTCCGTCAGATCGACCGTATATTTCTCCAGCGCTTGACGCGTTTCTTCTGACTCAGCGGATTGCACGGCCTCGCCACCGCGAGCCGATTCAATCGCCTGACCAAGCGTCTGCGCGGTCACACCAGCCTGGCTCAATATCGACGCCGTCGACTTTGACTCCAGCATTGCCTGCAATACAGCATCAGTCGACAAGTAGG
>CALKHC010000171.1 GCA_938091425.1 uncultured Luminiphilus sp.
CGCAGCGTTAACGCTGGCCTCAATCGTCGAAAAAGAGACCGGGGTGGCAGGTGAGCGCGAGCAAATTGCTGGCGTGTTTGTGCGCCGACTCGAAAAAGGTATGCGTTTGCAGACCGACCCCACGGTGATTTATGGTCTTGATGATGACTACGATGGCGATTTGAAGCGGCGACATTTGCGAGACACCACTAACCCCTACAACACCTATGTCATATATGGGCTGCCGCCAACACCCATCGCGTTACCCGGCGAGGCAGCGCTTCGTGCTGTGTTTGCGCCTGATGATGCTGAATCGCTGTATTTTGTCGCGAAGGGCGATGGCTCCCATGCGTTCAGCGCGACGCTCGCAGAACATCAAGAGAATGTGCGCATTTATCAGCTGACGCGCCGTGCCGATTATCGGTCTTCACCCAGCAAAGCAGATGGCCAGTAAACCGACATGACGGGCAGGTTTATTACTATCGAAGGCGGAGAGGGCGCAGGTAAATCAACCGCGCAGACTTTTCTGGCTGATCAGCTGGCGGCGCGAGGGGTCTCTGTTTTGCAGACCCGAGAGCCGGGCGGTACGCCTCTGGCAGAGGCAATTCGCCGTAATCTCTTGAGCGTCGAAGAAGAAGCTCCCGTAGAGATGGCGGAGTTGCTACTCGTCTTCGCCGCGCGAGCGCAACATTTGGCCAAGGTGATCGAGCCCGCGCTGGCGAGGGGGCAATGGGTACTGTGCGATCGGTTTACTGACGCTACCTATGCCTACCAGGGAGCAGGCAGAGGCCTCTCCGAGGAGCTTATTGCCAAGCTCGAAGCGCTGGTTCAAGGAGAGACGCGGCCGGACAGCGTTATCTTGTTGGACATGCCACCAGAAATTGGCTTAGCTCGGGCCCGAGCCCGCGGCGCATTGGATCGCTTTGAGCAAGAGGCGCAGCCGTTTTTCGAGCGAGTTCGCCAAGGCTACCTGACTCAAGCTGCTCAATTCCCTGAGCGGTATAGTGTCATTGACGCCACCCAGGACCTCACGGATGTCCAAACGTCTCTGGAGGCAGTGATGACAAGTTGGTGGAGTGATGCCTGAAGCCCTCGAACACGCTAGCGAGCTGCCAGACCTGACACCGCCATGGCTCTCAAGCCGCCTGCGGGAGTGGATAACAGTCCCTGGCCATAAAGGCCATGCTTACCTCGTGATGAGCGAGGACGCGGAAGAGGCGGCGCTATTTGCTAGGGGTCTCGCTGTGCAGCAGCTTTGCCATGATATTCAGGATGGCATGGCTTGTGAGCACTGTCAGAGCTGTAAGGCCTTTTTACAGGGCACCCACGGAGACCTGCTCTCATTGCAGGCCCATGAGGGCAAGACAGCGATTGGAATCGATCAGGTCCGAGAGGCCACGAAGTTTCTGCAGCAAACAGCGCTTTATGGCTCGGCCAAGGTGCTATTGGTTCGGGATGCCGATCAGATGACACTTGCGGCAGCTAACAGTCTTCTGAAAATTCTGGAGGAGCCGCCAGGTAATTCACTGGTGCTACTGTCGAGTGCCGAGGCCTGGCGGCTGCCACCCACCGTCAGATCTCGCTGCCAATTGTTGCGTCTGCCGCGCGTTGACAAAGCGGTGGCGCTGGACTGGTTGGCCTCACAAGTACAGGTAAAAGCTGAGGATGCTGAGCACCTGCTGGACATGGCGCGCGGGCGAGTGGTCTCTGCTCGACTTATGGCTGATGCAGACAGTCTTGCAGCGCAGGAGTCGCTTGTTGCGAGCTTTCCACTGCTCAGCCATCAGCCGAGTGGCCCGCCAGCGTCTTGGTCAGGGGTCGAGCTAAGCATGCTGTTATCGGAGATACTCGTGTGGATCGAGAGCCAGGTGCGCGGTGTCGGTGGCGATCGGTTCCGCGATCACTCGCAAAGCTGGTTGCTATTGCATCGTTGCGTGGCAGAGCTGTTCTCAAGAGTTAAGCAAGGTGCGACGCCCGGAAAGGAGATAGTGATAGCCGAGCTCTTCCGTCTCTGTCGCAGTCGTGACCACGCCGCGTTTGCTGAGATTGCCCGGCGGTTTTTAACGAGCCTTGGCAGAGACGGTGTCGCCGGTTAAGGTGCAACCATGAGCGATACTGAGCAGGAATCGGTTCTTACACTAACCATTAAGGATAAGGGCGTCCTGTACGGCGCTTACATGTCTTTTCTTCAAAACGGCGGCCTTTTCGTGCCGACTGCTAGGCCGTATCGTCTTGGAGACCACATTTTTTTGTTGCTCACACTGATGGACGAGCCGGACAAGTTGCCAGTCGCGGGACGTGTAGTGTGGATCACCCCGGAGGGGGCGCAGGGCAACAGACAAGCGGGAATCGGGATCGAATTCTCTGAGGAGGATGCAAGTATCGCCGCCAAAATTGAGAACTATCTGGCGGGGGCGCTCGGCTCTGAGCGAGTCACTCACACGCTCTGAGTTTTCACGTGGATGCACAAAAAAGCGGGCCCCGAGGGGCCCGTAGTCATAGACTTTTAGGAGTGGTGCGTTCGCGGGCACATCTGCGAACACACAATTCGGGCACTTGGGATACCCGATGTCGTCAGGCTTCTTGAGGGGCACTGCGACAAATTCATTATGACTCAAGCGTAAAATTAATCCAGAGACGGCAAGGCGTTTCTTAGATCAATGCGTCATATTACCCGGTTTGGCTCGTCAAAAGATACAATCTAGTTTTGAATTAAGTCATAAGATACTGTTTTAATTGTATTTAAATTAAAAACTATATCTCGAGTGATTTCTAGGTAGCGGTGGCGTGGTCCGGCCTGCTATCGGACTCACCCTAGCCGCGCACTGCGGCCGAAATCGTTGTAAACACAGGTCTTTTGTGACAATATCGCGCGCCTCGTTGGTATGCCCTGTCACGGTCTTCCATGCGTTTTGTGCGGAAGTGGCGGAATTGGTAGACGCGCTGGATTTAGGTTCCAGTGTCTTATGACGTGAGAGTTCAAGTCTCTCCTTCCGCACCAAATTCCCCCACGCTGCCGTCCGAGACTAAGCGTTGAACCGGGCAGAGCACCACTGCGAACAAATCGGTATCGCATACCTTACATCTTGCATTTTTCAGGAGCACAAACATGCGGGTCTCCGTAGAAACAACGTCCGGTTTAGAGCGCCGACTGACGGTCGGTGTCCCGGCTGATCGGGTGGATACCGCCGTTGACAAGCGGCTGCAGGAAGCCGCTCGTAACGTTCGGTTGCCCGGATTCCGTCCGGGCAAGGTCCCCATGCGAGTGATGCAGCAGCGATTTGGTGCTGGTGTCAGGCAAGAGGTGCTGGGTGAAGTGATTAGTCAGTCATTTCAGGAAGCGGTTCTGTCGGAGAATCTCCGACCCGCGGGGCAGCCAAACATCGAAGCCCGCAAGATGGATGCGGGGCAAGACGTCGAATACACGGCCACTTTCGAGGTATTTCCCACCGTCGAGGTCAGCGCAATCGACGATTTATCCATTGAGAAACCGATTGCCGAAGTCACCGACGCGGATATCGATGAGATCGTAGAGGTATTTCGCAAACAACAGGGGAAATTGATCACCGCTGAGCGCGCCGCGGTAGAGGGTGACACTGTAGTGATTGATTTTGAGGGTTTTCGTGAAGGAGAG
>CALKHC010000172.1 GCA_938091425.1 uncultured Luminiphilus sp.
CCTCGCGCCAGGGCTTGTCCGTAATGGGTTCAGCGGCGAGCGCCTGTCCCCCGCCGATCCAAGCGGCGCTCACGATAACGCTTAAGAAAATGTTGAGAGCGGCGCTAAAGTGCTGCGCCTGCGCGTGCCATCTCTTAAGTATTGATCTCATTGTCTCGCCCTCTTTATTGTCTTTGTGGCTATTGTGTTGTATCTGCATCACCTGCCGCGGTCATCGCGCGACGATGACAGGTCTTTTATTGGTCGTTCACCAGAATCACTTTTCCAAAGTGAGTGCGCTCGTCCACCATCTCATGCGCCCGCACCAACTCAGACATGGGCAGCACGGTGTCGACAACCGGCACCAACTCGCCGCTGGCAAACAAAGGCAGTGCTCTTGCACGAAAATCCGGCATGGTCTGGGTCATGAACGCAGGACTGGTCGAGATACTCATCGACAAGAGCTGGATATTTAAAATACCGATCCGCAGGTTAAAGGTGATATCGCGGCCGCCCGTGCTGCCAAACATCACCACCCGGCCATCCATCCCCATGGAATCGATCAGTTCATCGGCCGTCGCATCACCGATGGTCATGAGACCAATGTCCATTCCCTGACCATCAGTCAACGCTGCGACCTGCTCTGACACCGAATCGCGGGTGTAATTGACCACCGCGTCGCAGCCCAATGACGTGGCATGGGCTAACTTGTCATCGCGGCTCGCCGTGCCCAGGGCCCAGCACCCCGCTTGCTTGGCCAGTGCCAGTGCGGCGCTACCCACACTGCCGCCCACCGCCTCGACCAAAATACGGTCCCCGGCCTTCATGCGCCCTACCGTATAAAGGGCATGCCATGCCGTTAACCAACCTACCGGTATCGCTGCGCCCTGAACAAAACTTAAGTTATCCGGCAGCAGCATCAGGTGATCAGGATCGCAGTCCACCACCTCAGCGTGGGCCCCGCGAGCGCGGCCAAAGACCCGATCACCCTCATTAAACCCAGTGACGCCCGCGCCAACTGACTCAATGATCCCCGCGACCTCCATGCCCATGACAAAGGGGAGCTCCTGACCGCTGTAATCCCCGGCGCGCATGCGTGTCTCGGCAAAGTTGATGCCGCTGGCACCCACACGAACCCTGACATCACCCGGCGCAAGCTCCCCCAGATCCAGTGACTCCCAGACCATCACTTCTGGCCCACCAAATGCTGCAACGCGATATCCCTTAGCCATGATTGGGCTGGGCCTCCTTTCCTATTCGGTTGACGATATCCTCAACCTCCAGCCCTGAAGGCAGCGAGTCGAGGGTCAAATACAACAGTCCTGCGAGCGTGAGTGGCACGCCCACCAATGTCGCGTACCCCAGATGCCAACCCCATGATTCAATGGCCAATGACACGGTGTAGGGCCCGACCGCCGATCCCAGCGTGACGGCCAACGACCCGCAACAAGCCATGGCGAGGGCACGAATGCGCGTGGGAAAAACCTCCGCTAGGTACGCGAACTTCACCGCCGCCGAACCGTAAAAAAACATGCTCATCAGCGCGTACACAAACAGGATCTGGCCGAAGGTGGTGGGCACCCAGACCAGCACCTGAAACAACATCGCACCCAGCAGGGTCCACAGCACCACCGTATTGCGACGCGTCCAGACACGCTCGCCGATCCATGCCGCGAGCACATAGCCCAGCACACCAATGGCATTACCCGCGCCAATCAACAGCGAAAAATTGAACGCATCAAGGGATCGGACCTCACGCAGAAAGCTGGGGAATAGGAAAATGGACGCCGCATAGGCCCAAACAAACAAAAACTGGGCAACGAAAAGTGTGATCGCCCGCTCGCGGATGCCGCTTGCAAACAGATCCGAAAACCGGGGCGGCGCCTCTGTTAACCTCGCCGCCACCGACCGTGGTGGCTCCCGCAGGTAACGCCGCACGACCCATACCATCGGCAGGCTGACCAAGCCCACCCAGAACAGCTGCCGCCAGCCGTATTCGGTCAGTAACCACATTGACCACAGTGAGGCCAGTGCCCATCCGAGCGGATATCCAATCTGTAGCAGTCCCATGAACAGGCCGCGCAGCCGGGCCGGCATTTCCTCGGTAATGATGGCGCCAGTGACCGGATAACTCAGCCCGCCCACTGCAATGCTCGCACCGCGCAGTGCCGTCAGGGCGGCCACACCGGGTGCAATGCTGATCAGCGCCACCAGAAATGAGGACCCCAACAGGGAAAATTGAAACAGCGGCAAGCGCCCCACCCGGTCGGCTAACCAACCAAGCACCACCAGCAACGCGCCGCCCAACAGGAAAGCGGCGGACACGATAGCCATCACTTCGCTGAGTGTGAGATCGAACTCCGCGCGAATGGCCGGCACCGCATAACCAAACAAGGCCAGATCCATCTGCGCCGTGGTATAGGCAATCAGACAAATCATAAAGGCGCGAAGGGGATAGCCGCGAACGGAATCAGACACCGACCCACATCCAGCTATAGCCATCAGGTGCGCGGAACGTGCAGGCAGACTCACCGAACTCATTGTGGCCAGCCCGGTAATCGGTGACGTCAGGCAGAGCGTCCACATCGACGCTATGTACTCGGTAACTATAGGCAGAGAGCCCCCGCTGTCCCGGTTGACTCAACGAGCGATGGTCGTCGGTATCGAAGTAAGGCGAGTACACCTGCAGTAGACCGGTCGGGCACGCCGGCGCTCGCAGTCGTTCTACGCGGAAGAGCTGCCCCGCCTCCAACCGCAGCGCACGCTGCGTGGGCGGTTCATCACCTGAATCATGGGCCTCACCGTATGGCGCAGACTCGAGGCCAAACACACGCTTATAAAAGTCGGTATCGAATGAGCGACTGGGCTGCACCACGTTGGCGTGACTGCCCTCACTGTTTTTATAGGGCAGCGACGCGTCGATGGTGCCAAAGCCCGGGCGGTCAAACCCGCCGCGCTGAATAAAGGCAACCCGACCATCCGGGTCGAAGTACAAGGTTTCTCGCAGACCCACGAACGGGCTGTCCCAAGTCACTGCCGGCGGCGGATTTGCAAGGGGTGCCGATACCAACTCCGACAACCAACGGTCATCGGCGTTGCTGTTGTAATCGCTCAGACTGTCGCGCAGCTCGAGGATATCGGCGGTATACATGCCCATCCATCGACTGCCGGTGACCAGCGGCTTGTGGGCA
>CALKHC010000173.1 GCA_938091425.1 uncultured Luminiphilus sp.
CGGCGCCACGCAGGTGGTGGTCGGTTCTCATCGTTGGGAAAAAAAACGTCAGCCGGCACCTGATGAGATTGCCTACGCTGAAATGTCGCCGGGCTCGGTGCTCTGCTATAACGGTACGGTATTGCATGGCGGGGGCGCCAATGCCACAGAGGACGAGATGCGGGTGGGTGTCTTCTTACACTACACGCTGAATTGGCTGCGTCAGGAGGAGAATCAGTACTTGTCTTGCCCTCCGCAACACGCAGAGGATCTCCCTCAGGAACTCCGCGCACTCATCGGCTATGCCAAAGGCGGGTATGTATTGGGCTTCTACTCGGACCCCGACGACGACAGCGTACAGCATGAATCGGTGAGCCCGGAGAATCTGTTCAGTCAGCACCGCAGCGATTTCGATGTCTTGCCGACTGAAGAGCAACTGGTATCGCAATCAACACCCGATAGGTAGCGTTACCAAGCGACCACCGTGCCGTCCTTGCGCATCTCAGTGGCGCCTACATAGACGCCATCAGGTAGCCGCATAATCGCCTGATAACCCCCAAAGGGCGCGCCGGTGCCATCCACCTCGACGCGGTGCCCCATTGCCCGCAGCTGCGCGACGGTCTCGGCCGGCACGCCCGGCTCAACCAGCAGCGTACCCAGCAGGTCTTCATCCACTCCTGTAGGCTGGCGCCCCCCATCATGGTTAAAGCGCGCCGCGTCGCCGGCAGTCTGCACGTCCATCCCAAAATCGATGATATTCACCAGCACCTGCACATGGCCCTGCGGCTGCATGGCGCCGCCCATCAGGCCGAAACTCATGAATGGCTCACCGTCTTTCATGACAAACGCCGGAATGATGGTGTGAAACGGCCGCTTGCCCGGGGCATACACATTGGGATGGTCCTTATCCAGTGAAAACAGCTCTCCCCGGTTCTGCAACATAAAACCGAGTCCGTCAGGCACGAGCCCTGTGCCCATGCCGCGATAGTTCGACTGAATGAGCGACACCATCATGCCGTCGGCATCAGCGACAGTTAGATACGTGGTATCACCCTCCCCCTCCAACTTGGGTTCGCCCGGCCCAAACTCGGGGGTCGCGCGCGCGGGGTCAATCAGCGCAAACCGCTCCTTGCCGTAGGTCTCTAACAGTAGCGACTCAAAAGGGATCTCCGCGAAGGCTGGATCGGCGTAATAACGCGCGACGTCTTCAAAGGCTAGACGCTTGGCCTCCACCATGTAATGAAAAGCCTCCGCCGAACCCCGGGGGTAATCGCGTAAGTCAATCTGTTTCAAGATATTGAGCATCTGCAGCGCCGCAAAGCCTTGCCCGTTGGGGGGTAATTCATAAACGTCGTAGCCGTGGTAATGAACGCTGCCTGGTGTGACCCATTCACCTTCATGGGCAGCGAGATCCTCAAGGCGCATATCTGCACCGATCCGCTTGAAATAGACATCCATAGTTTGTGCAAGGCTGCCTTTATAGAAGGCGGCCCGCCCCTCTCGACCCAATGTCTCAAGGGTGTTGGCAAGATCCGGGTTACGAAAGACATCACCCGCCTTGGGGGTTGCGCCGTCGGGGAACCAAACGGCTGCGGCATTATCGAGCTCCTCGATCAGCGCCGCCTGCTCCTCAAAGGCAGCGAGATTGCGATCAAAGTAGTAGGCAATAACGGGCGTGACCGGGAAGCCCTCTCGGGCGTAGCGCACCGTAGGCGCCAACACGTCCGACATGGGCAGCTTGCCAAAGCGCTCATGAGCGGCGAACCAACCATCCACGGTTCCCGGCACTGTCACAGGTAGTGATCCTCGCTGGGGCATGCCGGGCATGTGATCGGGCATCGCACCACTCTCGCGCAACGCCGCGATCTGACTTTTCAGCTCAGCGAGTGATCGACCCAGCGGCGCCCGACCGGAACCGTTGTATCCATAAAGCTGCTCGGTCTCGGGATCCCAAATAATGAAAAAGATATCGCCGCCAATGCCGTTACCCGTGGGCTCCATCAGGCCCAATGCCGCATTGGCAGCGATCGCCCCATCAAGAGCTGACCCGCCCTGCTTGAGGATGTCGATGGCAATTTGTGAGGCCAAAGGGTGCGCAGTGGCCGCCATCCCATTACGGCCGTATACGGCGCTGCGGCTCCAGTTCTCGGCATCCGGGCGACCGCCGCCGCCGAGTGTCACACTCGCTTCTGCATTGTCATCGTTCGCATTCATGGAGTGACCCGCACACCCCAGCAGGCAGAAGCTCACAATGGCAACTGACAGATATTGATGAAGCCTCATGCCCCGGGTATCCGTTTGCTATTGAGCATCGCATGATAGGCGATATCGATCCGACGCGCGTGACGATCGCGGGGCTGTCTGGGCTACCAGAGTTTGGCAACTGCAACTGATTTGCCAGCCGCTACTGGGCAGTCAGTTGCCGTTCGAACAATGACTTCAGCTTGCCATAGAGAGGGCGATACTGGCCCTCGTAGAGCGCCTCGTAACGCTTTGCCGCCTCGGGATCAGGCGTAATGCGGTGTGTCTTGCCCAGCATCGCCTCGCCGGCTGCGGCGATAGAGGGATACCAACCCACCGCCGCGGCACCCGCCATAGCAGCGCCACGACCACTGGCCTCGCAATCATCGAAGCGCTCGACAGGCAGGTTCAAAACATCAGCCACAATCTGCGCGACCTGATCACTCTGCGCGCCGCCGCCAGAGAGACGAATACACGACATAGGCGTTTTGGTTCGGCGCTCAATGCGCTCTTTGCCCGCCCGCAGGGCAAAGGCCAAACCTTCGATGAGAGCCCTGTAGACGTGCGCGCGGGTGTGAAAATCCTTGAACCCGATAACGCTGCCGCGCCCCTCGGGGCCTGTCTCCCCTACAACCGGATTCCAGAATGGCTGCAGCACCAGACCACCTGCACCGGGTTCGGTCTGGGCCAATAGTTCATCGAGCAGTGTTTCCGGAGCCACTCCCATCTCTGCAGCCTGCCGTCTCTCGGCTTCACCGAACTGCTCGAGAAACCAGCTGACCATCCAAAAACCGCGAAATACCTGAATTTCAGTGTTGAAGTGCCCTGGAAGGGCCGCGGGATAGGCGGGCATGAAGGGCACGACCTCGACATATTGTGACCGCGTGGTATTAATCGTCGCGGTAGTACCACAGGATACGCTGGCAACTCCGGCTTCGAGGGCACCCACCCCCAGTACTTCGCAGGCCTTGTCCGCGGCGCCCGCGATCACGGGTACACCCTCAGGGATACCCGTCGCCTCGGCCGCATCAGCCGTGACCGCGCCCAATACCTCTCCGACAGCGGCAAGAGTGGGCAACATATAACGCTTGATCGCCATGCTGTGCCATTTCCAATCGGAGTCACCGCACCAATGCTGTTTTTTAAAATCAAACGGTACGTACCCCACCTGGCTGCCCGCGCTGTCCTTGAATTCACCGCTAAGTCGGTAATTCAGATACCCAGAAAGCAGCAAATAGTGCGCGGTTTGTGCCAGCAGTTCGGGCTGATGCCGCTCAAGCCAGTTGGCTTCGGCCTCAGCCTCAAGGTTCTCGACAATGGGTCGAATCCGGAGCAACGCAAACAGCGCCCGCCAAAACCAAGGTAGCCGCCCGCGCGGGGGCGCACGGCGCTGGTCTGTCCAAATAATGGCCGGTCGGAGTGGTCGTGCCCTCTCATCGAGATTGATCACCGTGGCGCGCTGGGTTGTCACCACCACCGCCGCGATCTCGTCAGGGTCAATGCCCTGAGCCCATAATCCCCGGCAACTGCGTGTCAGCAGACTCCAGAATCCCTCCACATCGTGTTCGGTCCAACCTGGCTCCGGATGCTGATACTGATCAATGGGTAACTGGTGTTTTGCTCGACATTCACCAGATTGTGTGTAGGCAAGCGCGCGGACGCTCTGGGTGCCAAAGTCGATCGCCAGAATCAGCGAGGGCTCACTGGTTGACGATCCGTTCACAAGTCAGGCGCTCTTAGTCCGCGTCTTTGAGTGGCAGCAGGTTGCCGGGGTTGAGGATGCCCTGCGGGTCGATGGCCTGCTTCAGTCTGCGCAAGAGTGCGAGTCCATTCTTGCCTAGATCATGATGGAGATAATCACGCCTGAGGCGACCGGACCCATGATGATGCGCGATGCCGCCGCCTGCCTCCGCCGTGGCATTTAGGGCCCGATCCCAGCTCTCAAGATAGCGATCGCCCATCACCGAGGCATCGTCTGGCATGCAGGCAAAGGTGAAGTACAGATTGATGCCTGAGCGGTAGACATGAGAGCTATGCGCCGAGGCATTCACACAATCCGGCACGGTCTTCAGCGCAGCGACCACCTCGTCGTAGAGGGCATCAATCTGGCTCCAGGTGCCCGACACTTCAATCGTGTCGGCGATCAAACCCTGCTCCAGTAGATCTCGCCACTCCGGCACATTATTGCGATGGCTCATCCAACCCTCTACGGCCGCTGCATCGGCAGGGTTGAGGGCCAAATCTGCCATGATCGACTCGACCGCTTTGATCTCGGCGTCGACTCGAGACGCGGGCCCCTCATGTACCAGCAAGATCAAGCAGTGTTCGTCTTGCACGTAATCCGGGAACAACCGCGCCACTTCTGACGCGTCGTATTGCCGCATCACCGGCGGACGCCAATCTTGCTGCACGATCTCTCGCTGTGCGCGAAATCCCGCTGCCATATCAGCGCAGTACCAGGCACTGAAGCGCTGCGATTCCGGTTGTCGGCGCAGCGACAAAGTGACTGACGTGACCACACCATGGGTGCCTTCCGCACCCAATGCCAGATGCCGAAGGTCCGGCCCAGCAGCCGCGCGCGGTGCCTTGCCCAGCGTCACCAGCTCGCCATCAGGCAACACCATCTCCAAGGCATACACGATGTCTTCGATATTGCCGTAAGCGGTCGAAAATTGGCCTGAGGCACGGGTCGAAATCCATCCGCCGACCGAGCTGATCCCAATCGATTGCGGCCAGTGGCCAATGGTCAGGCCACCCGCTGCCACGGCCTCTTCTGCGACCAGTCCATTGATACCCGCCTCTACAGTCAAAAGCAGGTTGTCTTCGTCGATAGACAGCACCCGATTCATGGCACTCATATCAATCAGAATTTGATCAGATTGTGGCTCAATGCCACCGCATACACCGCTTCCCAGACCCCACGGCACAATTGGAACATTGTGCTCGGCGGCAAAGCGCACCACTGCCTGCACATCGGTCGAATCACGCGGGCGAACAACGCAAGCGGGCCCGTCTAGCGACCCCCCTTGCCAATCCTGCCAGTGCTTCAGGCACCAACGATCGAAACGATGCCCAGCAAGGATCTCGGCATCAGCCGACACCTGCTCAGCGCCAATCAGTTCAGCCAGCTGCGCGACAATCATCAGCGACTCCCTGCACTGTTACATTGGAGAGAAACTCTGCCCGACTGGCACGATCAATGTCGCGGCAGTTGTCGATTTCCATTGCTTTGCGCTTATCGTCCCACCCCAGCAAGTCAGCCATGATCGCAGCCGACTGGTCCAAGACGGGCAGACCGGCGCCCTCATCAAACCAAGCACGGCTGCTGCGGCGGGCCCAGTAATCCTCAAGTCGCAGCGCACCCTCCCGGTGGACCGCCTGCCGAACTTCTGCCTGAACCAGTTCCTGCCCGCCAGTACCGCCAATGAGATCCGGTGCCTCCGCGCCGTATAAACGCGCGAGACGCTCTGCCTGAGCATCCACGATCCCTGTGAGGTCACTGGCGAGGACAACGGCATCGCCCCCCGGTAATGGCACATCGGCAGTGGTGCAGGGCTTCGCGGTGAAGCCATGATTCTCGATCACCGTATCGACAATTCGCTCGGCCATCGCGCGATAAGCCGACAATTTGCCACCTCCCACAGAGAGCATACCGCTGGGAGAAGTCCACACCTCGTCCTTGCGCGACAACTCTTTTGAGGCGCGCCCAGAGCCATCACCCACCAGCGGGCGAATCCCCGACCAGACCGAAACAATGCGGTCTGGCGACAGCCTCGCCTCGGGCATCGCCCTCAGCGTGGCAGCCAACAAATAGTTGACGTCCTGCTCGGTAACAGGTGGCCAGTACTGGTATTCCGGGTGGTAGTCGTCGGTGGTACCGATGTAGGTGTACTGCCCTAGCGGCACAGCAAATATTCTGCGCGCGTCCGGGGTACGCATCACGACCGTATTACGGACTGGCAGATCGGCATGATCGAACACCAAATGCACGCCCCGGCTCAGCGCCAGCCTTGGCGCCTGCGGCTGCTCCAAATCACATACCTGATCGACCCAGGGCCCCGCAGCATTGACCACGGCCCGGGCATGAATAGTCAGTTCTCGATGTTCACCAGGCAGTGTTGACGCTGCCTGGACGCTGAATGTCTGGTCTCGCCGGATGTTGGTGGCCTTGAGATAGGTCGCGACTGTCGCACCGTGATCAATAGCAGAGCGCACCGTCGCAACCGTGAGGCGCGAATCATCGGTCAGAAACTCGGGGTAAACCACCGCTCCCGTAAGCCGTGACCGTTCGATCAGCGGCTCTTTTTCGGCCAGCTCGTCTTGGGACCAGACCTCGTGATAATCCTCGCGCTCCACGCCACCAAGACGCTCGTAGGCCCAAAGCGCCGCCCGCAATATCAATTTGCTGCGCCGACTGCCCGTTGGAATCACATAGGGCGTTTTTTGCGCCAAATGCGGCGCAATCCGGTGCAGCGTGGCGCGCTCAGAGGCAGACTCTTTCACGACCGCCACGTCGCCTGCAACCAGATAGCGCAGGCCGCCATGGATCATTTTCGAGCTACGACTCGAGGTGCCGCTGGCGAGATCCTGCGCTTCGATTAGCGCGACAGACAATCCCCGCATGGCGGCATCTCTGGCCACGCCGGCGCCGGTTATCCCACCGCCGATCACTAGCAGATCGACGCATTGGTCAGATAATGCTTTGAGCGAGGCAGCGCGATCCGTCTGATTAAAGTCCTGCGATGTCATACGTCCCCCAATAAGACCTTCAATCTACCAGTATCATCAGGTAATAAATGTCTAAAATAGGACAATCTTGTTAACTGAGGTCAACGCATCGTGGCACAGGATCTTCCGACCAAGGAACTGGTCCAATTTCTGGGCAAGCTACCCGTCTTTGAACGCCTCAATATCGAGCAACGCACCGCTTTGCTTGACCAGTGCCGGTTACATTCGCTCGAACAGCGAGAGGTGATGCAGGCCGGAGGTGATCCACATCATCACCTGTGGGTCATCGTCACCGGTGAAATTTCAATGGTGGCCAACTCCGAAGACGGCGATGAGCTGACCCTAGCGATCTTCGGTCCCGGCAGTACGTCCAGCTGGATCGCACTCTTTCACGATACCCGAGCAGAGCGCAATCTGATCGGCAGCGCAGGCAGCCACATTTTGGGGCTGCCGCGAAACGTTGCCCTACAGCTACTTGAGGATCATCCCACGCTTTACCCCGTTGTGCTGAAGATTGAAGCGAATCGCTTTCGAGCCGCGCTCAATTTGCAGCAACATAATCTAGTGAGAGAGCGTCCCCGCCGCGTTGCTGGCTTGCTACTCATGCTGCTCGAGATGAGCGGCGAGGGCCGTCAGTCCAACATCATTCGGCTCACCTCACAGCAACTTGCGAAAATGGCACACTGCTCCCGACAGTCTCTCTTCGAGGCCGTCAAGAAACTCACCAAGCATGGTGCGGTCAGTCAGCGATATGGGGAGATTGAAATTACCGACATACAAAAACTGCGGTCTGTCTATCGGGGCGCTGTTCGCTAGGTCCTTCAGTGCGTCGTGGTGGTCAGCTTCTGGCCTGACCCAACCCCATCGACCAGCTCCCCGCCCTGAGCAGAAAGCACACCCGCCACCCAGACGCTGTGGATGCCCGCGGGTGAGTTAAAGGGCGCCCGATAAGACGCCCTTGCGGCGACCGTGGCGGGGTCGAAAATCACGATATCCGCATCAGCACCCACTTGTATCCGCCCTTTTCCCGCGAAAGCGGGCGCAAACGCCTCCATTCTTTGCGCCGGATAAAGGCTGAGACGAGCGATCGCGTCACTCAGGGTCAATAAGCCCTCGTCGCGGACGTACTGACCCAGAATACGGGTTGAGGTGCCCGCGCCATTGGGCACCACTTTACGATCGTAACTCAGTAGTGGCATGGCATCGCTGGCCACCATCACGTGAGGCCGCTGAAGCGCGCGACGATTCCACTCCTCTCGGATGTAGTGATGCATGGTTTGACCGTCGGGTCGGGTTTGCCGGTAGGTCTGAAAAGACTCCTGGGTCAGCCATTCCCCGGTCTCGGCCCACTGCACATCGGTGTAGTCGATAGCAAAAATCTCACGCCAGTTGCGGGAAAACACATCAGACGAAATCGCGGCGGAACCTGCCGTCCAGGGGAACATCTCGGTGGTGACATCGACACCACGCGCTCGCGCCGCATCGATCTCGTCGAGCCAGTCATTCACACCGCTCATCGCACTCGCATTCAGATGGCAGATATGGACCGCTGATCCATACCGCTCGGCCGTCTCAATTACCTCTAGAAGGCCCGCTGGGTCGCCATCGATACCGCGGCGCACATGAACGAAAACCGGCACTCCACGGCGCGCGGCAACTGCAAAAACCATGTCTCGCTCAGCATCGTCCACTGCCCGAGTCATGTAATCGAGTAAGAATCCAATGCCCAGGCCTCCCGCTGCCAGCTCAGTCTCCAGCAAGCTCTCAATCTGCTCGCGTTGAGCGGGCGTGGCGGTTTGCGTGAAGGCTGCACCAGACATATCGAGCTTGCCTGTAGTGGCCAGCTCCGTCAGCGCATCGGGATCAACCACCTGCATTCGGATCCAAGCGTGACCCACAGAGGCACCGAAATGCGTCAAGCGTGACTCTCCCAACTGCTGGCCAAAACGCGCAATCGGAAAAGCGCCCGCCTCCAACTCTAAAACCGTGGTCACACCATCGATCAGCTCAAGACGGTACCCCACCTCTGCCACACTATGGGAGTGCAAATTAATGAACCCGGGACTTACTGCCAAACCGCGGGCATCAACCACGTTCTGCGCCTCAAGCGGTGTCTCGCTGATCTCCACAATCCTGCCAGCTCGAATCCCCAGTGAGCGGACAGCGTCCAAATGACTCTCAGGGTCAATCACCCTGCCACCATTGATTGCGGCGTCGTAGGGTACCGGCTCTTGGCCACAGGCCACTAGCAGCAGCATGCCGCTAGCGATCACAACATGCAGAAGCCCTCTATCTTTAGATGCTGAAAGGCAAGAAACCAGTTTCCCTGAAAACGGTGAGCGCATTGCGATTCCCTAAGCTCGCGAACACGCCAACCGCTAGGAGAAGACGGGGTTGGGGAGCAGGTAATGGTCCAGCAGCATGATGGGGAAGATTGCCATGAGATAGACGATGGAGAAGCGGAACATTTTCATGGCGTCACTATTTTTCATGGTGCGCAGCAGCATCACCGCTTGATAGATAAAAACACCGCCGAGCGCGGAGGCCCCAATCAAATAAATCCAGCTACTGAGCCCTGTGGCCACCGGCAACAATGATGCGACAAACAGCATCAAGGTATACAAAAGACTATGCACTGCGGTGTAGCGGCTGCCGTGGGTCACGGGCAGCATCGGAATCTCAACCTTGGCGTACTCCTCTTTGCGTGCAATCGCCAGCGCCCAGAAATGGGGTGGCGTCCAGGCAAAAATGATCAGCACCAAAAGCAGCGCGTGGCCATCAACCTGATTGGTCACCGCGGTCCAACCCAACAGGGGCGGCATAGCACCGGCCAAACCGCCAATCACAATGTTTTGAGGTGTCGCGCGTTTGAGGTAAAGCGTGTAAATGAAGGCATACCCTACGAGGGATGCCAAAGTAAGCCAAGCCGTCAAGGCGTTCACCCAGGTCAACAGCACCAACATACCCAGAGAACCCAGCGCAAAAGCAAAAATCGCGGCGCCCTGAGAATCAATTTTGCCTTTTACAATCGGTCGACCAGAGGTGCGCGCCATAGAGGCATCGACATGTTGATCTGCGAGGTGGTTGATGGCGGCAGCTGACCCCGCGCAGAGCGCGATCCCTACACTGGCAAAGATCACGACATCAACTGGTACGACACCAGGGGTGGCCATGCACATCCCCACTATCGCCGTCAGGATCATCAGCCACACCACGTTGGGCTTACACAGCTCGTAATAATCTCGCCAGCTGGCGCGCTCTGTCAGGCTTGATTCCATTAGAAGGGTCGACTCGCTTTGGTTTGTTGTTGGGGACGTCTCACCCGAATGTTACTGCATGACATGCCTGACTGCGTCATCTGTGCACCCATTTGCGCTGGCAATATTGACGCAGACGGGATGCATTGGTCAGACTGAAGCATAAGAGCAAAAGAGGCAGGGTCCGGCGTGAGCAACATCACTCGGGAAAAACTCATGGCGGCGGCATTAATCACCGCCGCGGTTGTCGGTGTGGCGCTGGCCGGATCGGGGTATTGGGCGCTATGGCAGTCACGCAATCCCGCAGCAGACCAACTCATGCCAGCCTCACTCATTACCTTTCCGGAACGCAAGCCACTGGCAGAGTTCATTCTGGTAGACGACGAAAAAGGCGTATTCGACCTTAAGTCTCTGGAGTCACGTTGGTCATTCATCTTCTTTGGCTTCATGTACTGCCCTGACATCTGTCCCACTACCCTTTACGACCTGTCTCTCGTCAAGCGCGAT
>CALKHC010000174.1 GCA_938091425.1 uncultured Luminiphilus sp.
GTGAACGGCTTGATCAGCCAGTTGACGATCAAAGTGATGATCAGACCCTTCGGTTTGTTCCCGATATCTCGGATCGAGCCGAAGTCGACCTGCACCATCATGGGGTAGATCATGATCCAGATAAGCGCCGCAACTACTAGATTGACCCGCGCAAACTCAAATGCAGCGAGCGCTGCAAACACTTCAGGCACGGCGTTACCGAGCGCAACGCCAAGGAGGATGCACAGGCCCACCCAAACGCTCAGGTATCGCTCAAAAATGCCCATCGCAAACTCCTTTCAGATTCATGCCTACCCACAGTCAGTGTTAAATCTCACGCAACCAGTCATCGACCTTGTTCTCGATGCGATCGATCACCGCCATAAAAGCGCTGCGGATGGCCTCGTCATCACCCTCTACTCTGGAAGGATCTGGTAGACCCCAGTGGTGCTTCTCCATCTCCCCCATCCACAGCGGACAGACCTCCCCTGCCGCGCTGTCACAGACAGTGACCACCCGGTCAGGTTTAAAAGCCTCAAGTTCATGCCAGGACTGGCTCTGCAATCCGGTAGTTTGATAACCGCGCTCTTCCAGATACTGCAGAGTCAGCGGATGCACTGCCTCAACCGGTGCGCTACCTGCGCTGGCCGCCTTGATAGCACCCGAGCCGCGCTGGGAAGCAATGGCTTCACACAGGATGCTGCGGCAGCGGTTGTGAGTACAAATAAACAGCAATTTCACGATGAGCTCCTATGCAGAGCCCACCGAGGAAGGGTCAAGCAGAGTCGCTGATATACAGCGACCGTTTGGGCTCTTTGAACACGCGCGTCATCATAGGCTCGAAAAATGACAGTTCGTAGCACTCTGCTTCGGGGTCGAATGCGGGAGCGTCGTACTTCTCAATGAACTCCAGCGTGCGCTCATAGTGCGGATGATCTTTGAACTGATCCCGCAGATCCCGATCGAGGCCCATGTAATGAAAAAAGTAATATCCCTGAAATATAGCGTGGTGCTTGACCATCCAGTGATTGGCTTCACTCACATAAGGCTCAAGTAGCACGGCTGCAACATCGGCATGATTAGCAGGGCCCAGCGTGTCGCCAATATCGTGCAACAAGGCGCACACCACATACTCTTCGTCTTTGCCGTCTTTGTGCGCCAAGGTCGCGGTTTGCAGGCTGTGGGTAAGCCGGTCTATTGCAAAGCCACCGCAATCGCCCTCGAGCAGCATGAGGTGAGCCTTGATGCGCTGACAGACATCGCCCCGAAACTCAAAAAACTCGGCGCCGATAATTTCCCAGTCTTCCTGAGTGCCATCTTTCATATGATGGAACTGGGCGCGTTTCGGTAGGGCCTGATTCATGACATCTCTCCTGTTGGCGGCGCATACCGCTCGAACTCTCCAGCAATAACGAAACTGAGAATACTGTTCTGTTTGAGGTGCTTCAAGGACGTCCCGCCACCCTGCCTCGAACGCCTGTAATCTGCGAGCAGCGATTAACGACAGACCTGGTAGCGACCCGAGTCGACTTTTCACAATTAGCGAATCGCGACAAATAGGCTATAAAGGGTGCCCCATGGGACCCCCTTCTGGCACATTATAGTGATGCAGTGCCTGAAAAAGGCTCCCTATCAAGGATCGATGAAGAGGACACACACCATGAACAAAACGATTGCTATTGTGAGCGCTCTTACTTTACTGCTTAGCGTGGGTTGCGCTTCAACGTCAGAACCGCCCCCCAGCACCACGCCAGATGGCCTGGAACTGGTGCGCAGCGACAAGCACAGTGCGCTCTACATGAAGCCCGATGCGCAACTCGAGATCTATCAGAAGTTTGGCATCGTGCCCTGTCAGGTGGCTTTTCGTAAAAACTGGCAGCGTGACTATAACTCTGCCCACCGAAGCAGCAGCCAGCAGGTGAAGCAACGCGACATGGATCGCATCAAGACCGATCTTGGCGAGGAGTGCACCACGTTTTTCACCAACGCTTTGGCCGAGGAGCCAGCTTACGATCTCGTTACCGAGTGGCAACAGGGTGAAGAGGTGCTGCTGGTGTTCCCTAACATCGTCAATCTGGACATCACCAGCCCGGACCTCAACAGCCCGAGCATGAGCCGCTCTTACTCGGCGTCTGCAGGGTCGATGACGATGTACCTCGAGTTGATTGACGCCGAGACATCGGAAGTGCTGGTGCGCGCCTACGACAGCAAGGCAGACCCCGAGACATTCGTGAACTATGCCAACCGCATCACAAACCGGGCGGCAGCTGACCGTATGCTCAAGGACTGGGCAACACGACTGCGGGCAGCCATGGATGACACCCTGAGAGCCTCCGCTGACGGCATGTAATCAAGGTTCCGGCCTGTGAAACGCGCCGCGAAAGTTGCGATCAGCCTCATTTGTCTGGGGCTGATCGCCCTGATCTTGTTGCCACAATGGGCGCCTATTAACGCGGTCAGTTGGACCCCGCCCCCTAACCCCGGGCTGACCGGCATCTTTGCACCCAACCAGGCGCTTTCGGCGATTACCGAGGTCCCGGTCGGGACGGCCCCCGAACACGTGGCCTGTGATGCCGAGGGCCGGCTGTACACCAGCCTAGACGGCGGCGCCGTGTTGCGGTCCGACACGGGTTCAGAGTGGTTTGAGCTTGGCAACACAGACGGCCGGCCGCTGGGTCTAAGACCCGATGAGCAGGGCGGTCTCTGGATTGCTGACTCCATGGCCAGCTTGCTGCATATGGATGCCGATGGCGAGATTACTGTGCTGGCCACTGATCTCGATGGGATACCCCTGCGCTTTGTTGACGATCTTGATGTCGATAGCAGTGGGCGCATCTGGTTCTCCGACGCCAGCCAGCGGTTTGACTACACACAGGTCGCACTGGATTTTTTCGAGGGGAGCCGCACCGGCCGACTGCTCCGCTACGACCCGGCAACGCAACAAACCAAGGTCATGATGGACGGCTTGTTTTTTGCCAACGGCGTGACCCTGGGCCCCAGCGAAGACTATGTGCTGGTCAATGAAACCGGCATGGGCCGGGTACACCGGCTGTGGCTGAAGGGCGAACGAGCCGGCCAGCAAGACATCTTTATCGATGAGTTACCGGGCACGCCGGACAACATCCGTTTTGACGGCGAGAACACCTTTTGGATTGCCATGCCCTCACTGCGCGCAAGCCTGGATTCACTGGCTTCTCTACCGCGACTTAGGGCGCTGCTGTCCTTCCTGCCAATCCCATGGCTCGAAGCCGCCGCGCAGCCCGCCAGCTTTGTGATTGGCGTGAACCTCGAGGGCGAGGTCGTGCATAACCTGCAGGATCAGGACAATCCCTTTCACTACATCACCGGCGTGACACCCTGTGGCGACACGCTGTATCTGGGCAGCCTGGAAACCGAAGCAATCGGGATCTTGCCGAAGCCCTGAACCTATGAACCTATGAACCTATGAACCTATGAACTTTTTAATCTTTGAAACTTTGAAACCTCTGAATTTATAAATCTCTCAATCTCTGTTTTTATACATCTCTGAATCTCTACACCTCTGAGTCTCTGAGGCTGACATGACCATAGATAACGCCACACAAATCGAATTCTGGAACGGCGAGACCGGCCGCAACTGGGTGACCCACGATGCGCTCATGGAAGCCATGCTGCAGCCTCTCGGTGAGGCCGTGATCAACACACTGGCGCCCCAGCCAGGTGAAAACATCCTCGATATCGGCTGCGGTTGCGGTCACACCTCGCTGGGCCTAGCCGACCGGGTCGGCGCAGACGGCTTGGTGACCGGTATAGATATCTCCGCGCCCATGTTGGCAGTCGCCAGCCAACTCGCAGGAGAGCACAACGCAGAGCTTTCATCGATCCAATTTGTTGAGGCGGATGCGCAAACCCACGCTTTTGAACCCGAGCGTTATGACGGAGTTTTCTCGCGTTTTGGTGTGATGTTCTTTGAAGACCCGGTCGCCGCTTTCGCCAACATCCGCAATGCCCTGCGCACATCGGGCCGTCTCGCGTTTTGCTGTTGGCAACCTCGCGCTGTGAACCCGTTTATGACCGTGCCGGCGATGGCGGCCCTCGAGCTGTTGCCGGCACCACCCGAGATGCCGCCGCGCACCCCGGGGCCGTTTGCCTTTGAGGAGGCTGATTACGTCACAGAAGTGCTAACCAGTGCGGGGTTTGAGGGCGTGGCAGTGACGCCGCTAGGACAGCCATTGACCTTTGGTCGCGGGTTGAGCCTTACCGATATTGTCGAGCGGCTGGTTCAGATTGGCCCGATCGCACAGATGGTGCGTGAGGCACCGAAGGACCTGCAACAGCCGGTTCGTGACAAAGTGATTGATGCTGTCGCACCCTTCTATGCCGAAGACTCAGGCATGACCCTAGACGGTCAGTTCTGGCAGGTTACAGCGCGCAAGTAGGCTGAGTACGCCGTCACTTATGGCATAATCCGTGCCAATTGAGCCAAGGCTCCTCTCCACCCTCCACATAGGATAGCTTCCATGGACACCCAATCTCTCTTTTCTCTGGCTGGGCGCACTGCGCTGGTCACCGGCGGCTCGCGGGGCATCGGCAAAATGATCGCCACCGGTTTTATTGCTCAGGGTGCCAAGGTGTACATCTCCAGCCGCAAGGCAGACGTCTGCGAGGCCGTCGCCGAGGAGTTGGGGCCCAACTGTATTGCTGTACCGCAGGACATCTCTACCGTGGACGGATGCAAGGCCTTGGCCGCCACCATGGCCGAACATGAATCCGGCATCGATGTCCTCGTGAATAACGCAGGCGCTGCCTGGGGCGAGTCCTTTGAAACATTTCCAGAAGCGGGATGGGACAAGGTCATGGACCTTAACGTGAAGTCGATCTTTTTCCTGACGCAGGCGATGCACGGCCTGCTAAAGGCCGGCGCCTCGGATGAGCAGCCCGCCAAGGTGATTAATATCGCCTCAATCGACGGTCTGCGGCTGAACCCCTGGGAAACCTACAGCTACCAGGCCTCCAAGGCAGCGGTCATCAACCTGACCAAGCGACTCGCAGCCCGACTGGTGAAAGACGGCATTCTCGTCACCGGTATCGCCCCTGGGGCGTTTGCTTCTGAAATGAATAAAGCCGCACGGGATCTGGGTGACATCGTGGGTCAGCACGTGCCAGCGGGCCGCATCGGCAATGATGAGGATATGGCGGGCGTGGCCATCTACCTTGCGTCGCGCGCCGGCAACTATGTTGTCGGCGAGACCATCGCGGTAGATGGCGGCGTCGTGCATGCCTTCCTCACCGAGAGCTGGGAGGTCGACCCGTCGGGCGGGCACTGATCGCCCACAACAGCATCAATCAAAAAAGCGAGCCTCCCAGCTCGCTTTTTTATTTTTTGATCGGCGCTAGAGACCGTTACTCAGCGCGCTCGTATAGGTGCTCCATCAATTGATCAATGGTGAAGCTCGCCGGACGCTGCCGCGGTGGATACACCTTCAGCGTCTCGAGAAAACCCTGCAGCTGCACCCGCGCCATGGTCAAACGCGGCAGCGCAGTGCGCACCCACCAGTCGTTATAGGTGTTGGAATGCTCGTCGGCCCGCTCGAAGGGATCGCGGCGCAAATGAAAGACCTTGGGAATCCGCAACGTGTCGAACTGTTCCCGCCACACATCAAATTCCTTGGCACGCTGCTCGGCAAAGACCACCTTCCAGTCACCGACCCGCATCGCGGTCAACAGCCCGTCATCGCTCCAGTAATAAAACGTATCGCGTGGTCCGCTGTCTGCCTCACCGGTGAGATAAGGCAGAAAATCGTAGCCATCCAGATGGTTGTGGTAATCACGGCCGTTAATATTCACGCCGGCCTTCAGCTCGTCAGCCACCGTCGGTCGGCCTGCCGCTGACATCAGCGTAGGCACCCAGTCTTCGTGCGACATCATGTCATTCAGGATCGTACCCGCGGGGATCTTGCCGGGCCAGCGGATCATCGCAGGCACACGAAACCCGCCTTCCCAATTGGTGTTCTTCTCGCTTCTGAAGGGTGTGATTGCTGCATCAGGCCAGGTATTGAAGTGCGGTCCGTTGTCGGTGCTATAAAAAACGATGGTGTTGTCCGCAATGCCCAACTCGTCGAGCTGATTGAGTAAGCGGCCAACCAAATTGTCGTGGCCCACCATGGCATCGTTATAGAAACCTTGACCCGACAACCCCTCTTCCTCTTCTGGGGTATGCGTCCAAAAGTGCATTCGGGTCGAGTTGAACCAAACGAAGAAGGGTTTGTCCTCCTCGGCGGCGCGCTTAATAAATTGCTGCGCACTGTCGAGAAACTCAAGGTCGACCGTCTCCATCCGTTTTTTATTGAGCGGTCCGGTGTCCGTCACGCGACCGTCGGCAAAGCTATGCACGACTCCGCGGGGGCCAAAGCGCTCACGGAAGGCTGGATTCTGCGGGTA
>CALKHC010000175.1 GCA_938091425.1 uncultured Luminiphilus sp.
CATTTTTGAGACCTGTCTTCGGTGATGCGCTGGATCAGATCTGATTTGCCCGCGGGCCCGGCTTCGCAGACAATACGGCTCGCCCCGCGATCCCGGAGTTTTCATGCCGTCTCAAACTGAACTGGCCAACGCCATTCGTGCCCTTGCTATGGACGCCGTCCAGGCAGCGAAATCTGGCCACCCCGGTGCGCCGATGGGTATGGCGGATATTGCAGAGGTGCTCTGGAATCGCCTGATGAGACACAATCCGGCGAAACCGGATTGGCCCAATCGCGACCGGTTCGTGCTGTCCAATGGCCACGGCTCGATGCTGATCTATGCCCTCTTGCATCTCACCGGGTATGAACTCTCCATTGAAGACTTAAAGCAGTTCCGGCAGCTCCATAGCAAGACGCCAGGCCACCCCGAATATGGCTATACCCCCGGCGTTGAAACCACGACCGGGCCGTTGGGGCAGGGCATCGCAAATGCCGTGGGGATGGCGCTGGCAGAGAAAACGCTGGCAGCCCAATTCAATCGCGATGGTCACACTATCGTCGACCACCATACCTGGGTCTTTTTGGGCGATGGCTGTCTGATGGAGGGTGTCTCGCATGAGGCCTGTTCTCTAGCCGGCACGCTTGGTTTGGGCAAACTCATTGCGGTCTATGACGACAATGGGATATCCATCGACGGCGAAGTCGAGGGCTGGTTCACCGACGATACGCCAAAACGTTTTGAGTCCTACGGTTGGCATGTGATACCCGCCGTCGACGGCCACGACCCGGCTGCCGTCGAGGCAGCGCTGCTGGCTGCAAAGGCTGAAGCGAATCGACCCACGCTTGTTTGTTGTAAAACCGTGATCGGTAAAGGCAGTCCGAATAAACAGGGCACCGAGAGCTGTCATGGTGCCGCGCTGGGCGAGGAAGAAATTGCGCGCACTCGCGAAGCACTCGGCTGGCACCATGATCCCTTCGTGATCCCCGATGAGGTGCGAGAAGCCTGGGATCGACGACCTGCGGGTGCGGAGATGGAAGCCGAGTGGCAGCAGGGTTTCGATGCCTATCGCGAGGCCCATCCCGACTTGGCAGATGAGTTCCTGAGACGACTCGGTGGGGAGCTACCGGCCGATTTCCAGGATCAGGCAGACGCCTATATCGCCGAATGTATGGCCGCGGCAAACGACGTGGCCTCGCGCAAGGCGTCCCAGCAGTCGCTCAATGCGCTGGGTCCTCACTTGCCCGAATTGTTGGGCGGATCTGCCGATCTGGCGGGTTCCAACCTCACCTTGTGGTCTGGTGCTCAGGGGATTTCGGCGGCGAGTGCTGAAGGCAATTACGTGTACTACGGCGTTAGGGAGTTCGCCATGGCGGCGATCATGAACGGGGTGGCTTTGCACGGTGGGTTTATTCCCTATGGCGCCACCTTCCTCATTTTTATGGAGTACGCACGCAATGCGGTGCGCATGTCGGCGCTCATGGGTCAGCGGGTGCTTTATGTTTTCACTCACGACTCTATTGGCTTAGGAGAGGACGGCCCGACCCACCAGCCGGTCGAACAGCTCACAGCGCTGCGTGCCACGCCCAATTTGCAGACCTGGCGACCCTGTGACGCGGTCGAGTCGGCGATTGCCTGGAAGCAGGCGTTACGTCGCGACAATGGTCCCACCGCCATGATTTTCTCCCGCCAAACCTTGCCCCATCAGGTTGCCAATGCTGAGCAGGTGGAGGGCGTTCATCGAGGTGGCTACGTACTGATGCGCGAGCAGGGAGATCTGGATGCCATTGTCATTGCGACCGGCTCCGAGGTGGCTTTGGCAGTCGAGGCCGCTGAACGCCTCACTGAGGCAGGTAGGGGCGTCCGAGTCGTTTCCATGCCGTGCGCCGAGGCTTTCGAAGCGCAGGAGGCGGGCTATCGTGAAGCCGTGCTGCCCAGCGATGTGCTCGCCCGGGTTGCGGTTGAAGCGGGCCATACCGATTTTTGGCACAAGTATGTGGGTCTCGACGGCCGCGTAGTGGGGATGTCCTCTTTCGGAGAATCTGCACCGGCTGAGGCACTCTTTCAGCACTTTGGCCTGACGGCGGATAATGTGGTGGCCGCAGTCGAGGATGTGATACTCGATTGACCATGCGTTTTGCGATCAATGGCTTTGGGCGGGTCGGGCGAACGCTCCTTAGGGTCTACCACTCCCGGGACGATGCGCGCGAGCGTCTAGAGCTTGCGGCCATTAACGAGATCGCCGATGCGGATACTGTGGTGCATCTGGCGCGCTACGACTCCAACTATGGCCGCTACCCCGGCCGCATCGCCCGCTCCGGTGAGCTGTTAGCGATTGATCAGTCGCTGGTTCCGCTGAGCCATGTGCGGGAGGTGTCGGCGCTGCCCTGGCGCGCGCTCGACATTGATCTGGTCTTTGAGTGCACTGGCGCGTTTACCGACCGCGCTACCGCCGAGCAACACCTGCACGCGGGCGCGGGAAGGGTGTTGTTTTCGCACCCCGCCGAATCGGATGTTGATGCCACCATTGTCTTCGGTGTGAACGACCAAGCGCTGACAGCTGATATGGATGTTGTCTCGGCGGCATCTTGCACCACCAATGCGGTGGTGCCTGTGTTGTCAACGCTGTCTCAGTCATTTGGCATTGAAGCGGCTACGATCACCACTATTCACTCGCTGATGAATGATCAGCCGGTTCTGGACGCTTATCACCACACGGATTTGCGCAAGACCCGTGCGTCCTCCCAGTCGATCATTCCTGTCGATACGGGCCTGGCGGTCGGCATAGAGCGCATATTGCCGGCGCTGGCAGGCAAGCTGTCTGCTCACGCGCTGCGTGTCCCCACGACCAAGGTGTCGGCGATGGAGTTAACGGTGGCGACTGAGCGTGCCTGCGACATCGGTAGCATCAATGCCGCACTCCGGGACGCGGCAGAGGGAAGCCTGGCGCGGGTATTGGACTATTCCCTCGAGCCCTTGGCCTCCTGTGATTTCGCTGGCGAGGCGGCATCGGCGATTGTGGATGCCCAGCAAACACAGGTGGCGGCAGGCCGACTCGCAAAAATCTTGATCTGGTTTGATAACGAGTGGGCCTATGCCAGCCGTATGATCGATGTGGCGCTGGCATGGGAGCAGCTCGTCAGCGCTTCCCAGCCTGCGGCGGCGGAGGGGACACAGTGAGATTGATGAGCGAGCTCGATCTCTCGGGTCTCCGCGTGTTGATCAGAGAAGATCTGAACGTGCCGCTGCGAGATGGTGAGATCACCAACGATGCAAGATTGCGCGCGGCGGCGCCCTCGATACTGGCGGCGCTTGATCAAGGTGCCGCGGTCATCGTGATGTCGCATCTCGGCCGGCCGAAGGAAGGAGAATGGAGCGAGGAGGCATCCATGGCCCCCATTGCTAGACGACTGGCTGAACTGATCGGTCGCGATGTGCTTCTGGCGACCGACTGGCGACAGGTTGCGCCGCTGCCTGGCGATGTCGTTTTGCTTGAGAACGTGCGCTTCAATGCGGGCGAGGCGGCTGATGATGCCTCGTTGTCCGCCGACTACGCGTCCCTGTGTGATGTGTTTGTGATGGATGCCTTTGGCACGGCGCATCGAGCGCAGGCCTCGACGCATGGAGTGGTGCATAGCGCCCCGGTGGCTTGCGCAGGACCCTTGCTCCATGCAGAACTGACGGCGCTGGAGCGCGCTTTGACCGGGGCGCAAAAACCCATGTTCGCGGTCGTTGGGGGTTCCAAGGTGTCGACCAAGCTGGAGGTGCTGGATCAGCTCTCCAAGCGGTGTGACAGCCTCGTTGTGGGCGGGGGTATCGCTAATACATTTCTCGCGGCCGCGGGATACCCGGTGGGTCAGTCATTGTGTGAATGGGATTTGATTGAGACGGCCCGAAGGCTGATGGATCAGGTCGACATTCCCCTGCCCCTCGATGTGGTGGTGGCGCCGGGTATCGACGAGGGTCACCGGGCTCAGGTCAAGCTCGCCGCGGAAGTCGCTGAGCAGGACATGATTCTGGATGTTGGCCCGGAGACGGCCGCCGGCATTGCGGAGCGCATTCAGCAAGCGGCGACGATTTTATGGAACGGCCCGCTCGGTGTTTTTGAGCAGGAGGCTTTCGCCAACGGCACGCGGGTGCTGGCGGAGGCCATCGCATCGAGCGACGCTTTTTCTCTGGCAGGTGGCGGCGATACGCTGGCGGCCATAGACCAGTTCGGGGTGGCCGACGCGGTATCCTATATCTCTACCGGCGGCGGTGCGTTTCTGGAGTATGTTGAGGGTAAGGAACTGCCAGCCGTCTCAGCATTAAAAGCCCGCGCATAGATGAACGCGCGCAACGGCCAATAGGCCAGCGCTTAATACGATAAAAAAGGAGCCACACATGGCACTAATCAGCTTGAGGCAATTATTGGACCATGCCGCCGAGCACGGTTATGGGGTGCCCGCGTTCAACGTCAATAATCTTGAACAGACGCGTGCCATTATGGAGGCGGCGGATCAGACCGACTCGCCGGTGATCATGCAGGCGAGTGCTGGCGCAAGAAAATATGCTGGAGCACCGTTTCTCCGGGCATTGATGGAGGCGGCTATGACCGAGTTTCCACATGTCCCGGTCGTGGTGCACCAAGATCATGGCACCTCGCCTGGCGTATGCCAGCGCTCTATCCAGCTCGGGTTCAGCTCCGTGATGATGGATGGTTCTCTGGGTGAGGACGGTAAAACCCCCATGGACTACGACTACAATGCCGGCGTGACCCGCCGGGTTGTGGACATGGCGCACGCTTGCGGCGTGTCGGTTGAGGGCGAGATTGGCTGTCTCGGTTCACTGGAAACCGGAGAGGCGGGTGAAGAAGACGGTATTGGCGCTGCTGGCAAGCTCAGCCACGACCAGCTGCTAACCGATCCTGAAGAGGCGGCACAGTTTGTCTCAGACACCGGCGTAGACGCATTGGCGATTGCCTGTGGCACAAGTCACGGTGCCTACAAGTTCACCCGCCCGCCTACAGGCGATATTCTGGCGATGGATCGCATCAAGGCGATTCACTCCCGCATTCCGAACACGCATCTCGTGATGCATGGCTCATCAGCCGTCCCCCAAGATTGGTTGGCGGTGATCAATGAATTCGGAGGCGAGATACCGGAAACTTACGGCGTGCCGGTTGAGCAGGTGGTCGAGGGGATCAAGCACGGGGTGCGGAAGGTCAACATCGACACCGATTTGCGGCTCGCCTCTACCGGGTCGATCCGACGGTTTCTGGCGGAGCACCCCGCTGAATTTGACCCACGCAAGTACCTTGCCGCTAGTCTTGATGCTATGAAAGCGATTTGTGTTGATCGTTATGAAGCGTTTGGCACGGCGGGCAATGCGTCCAAGATTGAGCCTCTGTCACTCGCCGATATGCAGGCGCGTTACGCCGCATAGTGTCAGGCCCACTCAGTCAGTGAGTGGGCATTTTGCCAAGCACCGACCGTGTGTTGCCGAGCGCTAGGCCTTATGATCTCGGGTTTTTCGGTAGCACGCAGAACAAATGGCACAGTCCTACATTAAACGCATTCTCAACGCGCAGGTCTACGACGTGGCGCGGGAGACGCCTTTGGATGCCGCACCGCTGCTATCCGGCCGTCTGGGTAATCAGGTCTTCCTAAAGCGCGAGGACTTGCAGCCGGTCTTTTCCTTTAAGTGCCGTGGCGCCTATAACAAGATGGTTCACCTCGACGAGGCCGCCCGGGCCGGGGGCGTTGTGGCGGCCTCGGCGGGAAATCATGCACAAGGGGTGGCCCTGGCGGCGTCTAAGCTGGGCATCAAAGCGACGATTGTCATGCCTGTCACCACGCCCCTGATTAAGGTTGATGCGGTTAGGGCGCTGGGCGCCAAGGTGGTGATGCATGGTGACTCGTTCGACGAGGCCGCGGTGCTTGCGCGGGCGCTGACGGAATCTGAAGGCTTCACTTTTATTCACCCTTTTGATGACCCCGATGTGATTGCCGGTCAGGGCACTGTCGCAGTAGAACTGGTGCGACAAGCCCAACAGCCGATGGACTACGTGTTTGTCTGTTGCGGCGGTGGCGGATTGTTAGCCGGCATGGCCAGCTATCTGCGATATGTCTGGCCGGAGACCCGGATTATTGGCGTGGAGCCAGAGGACGCCGCCTGCGTTCAGTCCGCACTGGAAAAAGGTCGTCGCGTCACGCTGCGCGAGGTGGGGCTTTTTGCCGATGGCTGTGCGGTGGCGCAGGTTGGAAAGGAGACCTTTCGGCTCATTCGTGAGTGCGTTGATGAAGTGATAACCGTGAGCACGGATGAAATCTGTGCCGCGGTGAAAGATATTTTTGAGGATACTCGCGCGATTGCTGAGCCAGCGGGAGCGCTGGCGGTGGCCGGCATGAAGAAGTACTCGACAGAACACGGTGTGGCTGGCGCCTCAATGGCGGCGACTGTCAGCGGCGCCAATACCAACTTCGACCGGCTGCGCTACATCTCGGAGCGAACAGAAATTGGTGAGCGCCGCGAGGCGGTGCTCAGCGTGACGATTCCAGAGCGCCCCGGTGCTTTCAAGGCGTTTTGCAATGCCATCGGCAAGCGCAATGTGACCGAGTTCAACTACCGATACGAGACGGCTGCGGAAGCGAGAGTCTTTGTAGGCCTTACCGTAACGCCGGGAGATAATAGCCTGAATGCATTGCAGGATGCCCTCCGGCAAAAAGGTTACCGGGTGCTGGACATGACCGATAACGAGACGGCCAAGTTGCACCTGAGGCATATGGTGGGTGGACGCCTCTCGCAGGACATCAAAGATGAGATGGTGTTCCGGGTGGAGTTTCCGGAGCGGCCGGGAAGCCTGCTTGAGTTCCTTAACGTGCTCGGCAACGAATACAGCATTTCACTGTTTCATTACCGCAATCACGGCGCCGCTTTCGGCCGCATTTTGGTGGGCATGCAGGTGCCGGAGAGCAAACGCGCCGCCCTCAGAAAAGCGTTGCACCGGCTGGGATATCGGTTTCGGGAAGAGACCGACAACCCCGCTTATCGCGAATACCTCGGCCCAGCGGAGCGTACCTAGCGCCCTATCCGCTGTGACGACGGGGCGGCCTGAATTTATTCGAAAAGGGTCAACCCTTCTTCGCTCAAAAAACCGTTCAATCGCTGATCGTGGGCTTCGCTCTCCCAATCGTTTACACGTTGTAGGGCAAAACCCACTCCCAATCTGAGACCGCCGACCTGTGCGAACAGGCGGTCGTAAAAGCCGCCACCGTACCCCAGCCGCATACCACTACGACCGCAACCCAACAGGGGCGTCAGGAATAGATCAATGGTGGCGGCATCGACAGCTGGCGCCGCTGACAGTGGTTGCAGGACGCCGCCAATGGTTTCTTCTGTGTCGTCACCCGGGTGCCAATGGTGGAATGTTATGGACTTATCGTTCACTCGCGGGCAGACAATGTCAGCACCCCGAGCCCGCGCTTCCTGAGCTAAAAGCGTGGGATCAAATTCCGATTCATGAGGCAGATAGCTGCCAACCAGTGTGGCGGTCGTCCAGGGCTGCCAAGCAATCAGATGCAGGAGGGCGTGTTTCGCGCAGTCGGCCCGATGAGCCGCACTCAGGGCATCGCGGTGTGACCGAAGGTGTCGTCGTAACCTGCGCTTCGATAGCATAGCGTCAGAGGTAGCGGTCATGACGGTTGCATCTGGGCGCGGATATTCGAAGGACAGAAAAAGCAGAAAAAAAATGACCCGCGGTACCGCTGACGAATAGGCCCTTGAACCCTTGCGGCTCAAGGTGGTGACCACCACGCGACTTCAGGCTTCCCGGTTCTGGCCAGGCTTGCTCAACAGTCGCGGAAGTGCCCTCCGGGTACTGCATTATCGGCTCGAGGACAAATCGTCTGGCGAATACTTCAGGCCACCTACAGTATAGCGGAATGAGAGGTTTAGTTAATCTCAAGTTGTCGAAGTTGGTACAGCACCTCATCGAGCTGACTGTTCAGCGCAGAAAGGCGCTCCTGCTCCTCGCTGGTCTCGATGGGGTTGTCCCCGGTCTTGAGCGCCAGCAGTTCGTGACTGATATTGAGTGCAGCCATGATGGCAACGCGTTCTAGGCCGATGACCTTACCGGTTGAGCGAATATCGCGCATGTGCTGATCCAGATATCTCGCTGCCTGAGTCAGTCCGGCCTCCTCGTCTGGTGGGCACGCCACCTGGTATTCCTTGTCGAGAATATCGACGCTGACGGTGTTGGGCCGGCTCACGCGCTACCATCCAGGGAGCGCAGTCTGGCAAGCGAATTCTCAACGTGCTCACTGGCCTGTCGTTGGCGTTCCAGCAATTCTCTGCGCTCTCGTTGCAATTCGGCGGCACGAAGCTTTAGGGCGCGATTCTCACGATTCAATTCGCGGCTGAGTTCGATCAGGTCGTTTACTTTTTTTTCTAGCGCCTGGATGAGGTTGTCAGCCACGGAAGGTACACTGCGTTAAGAGCAAGCCAGCACTATAATGCCCGTTGTTTCGCTGGGTCAATGCGATCTGCCTTCAGGCCGCGTGAACCCGAGGCAGAGTGTTGCGATACTCGAAGCCTGTTGTTCACTTCGACCGAGGACGTTCTCACCGTGTTACTTGATGCACTTGGCGCTTTTGAAGATATGCCGTCTTGGGATGATGCGGCCGATAGTCTTTTTAATGCCGGCCTGACGTTGAACCCCTCTGCCCTGCATGGTGCGATGGCCGGCTTGTTAGGGGCGGGGTTCAGCCCCCATACGGAACATCACTTTTCGGCGACGGTTGCGGCGCTGGAGAAATCGCTAGCCATTGATCTCACGGGCGACCTTGTCGATTTTGTCTCTCGCCTGAGCTTGGCGACCTTATCGGCGATTCAGGATGCTGATTACACCTTTCAGCCCCTATTGCCGGCGGATGACGGTTCCTTGGAGGAGCGCCTGCTGTCCATTTCCGAATGGAGCCGGGGGTTCTTATCGGGATTCACTCAGGGCATTGCGCTCAGAGAAGCGGCGGGCGAGCCCATCCCAAACATGACTGCTGAGGCGCTAAAGGACATGGCAGCGATTGCTCAGGTTGACACTGAGCAAATCGACTCTGAGGAAGCAGAGCGTCAACTCGAAGACATTATCGAATACATTCGCTTTGCGGCGATTAACATCGTCAATGAGGCTCAATCTTTACAGGAAGGCAACAGTGAAAATCTCCAAAGCTGAATTTACCCGCCGCCGCAAAAAGCTGATGGCGATGATGGATCGTCAGAGCATCGCAATCATTCCCGGTGCGCGCGAGGTAACTCGGAGCCGCGATACCGAATACCCCTTTCGCCAGAACAGCGATTTGTTTTATCTCACTGGCTTTGAGGAGCCCGATGCGGTGCTGGTGCTGGTGCCCGGACGTCGCCAGGGCCAGGTTGTATTGTTCTGCAGAGAGCGTGACCCGGAGATGGAGCTTTGGAATGGCTATCGTCTTGGTCCAGAGGGGGCGGTCGCTTATCTTGGCGTCGATGATGCCTTTCCGATAGATGACCTCGACGAGATCCTTCCCGGCCTGATCGAGGGTACGCAGCGCATCTACTATTCCATGGGTCATGACGATGTTTTTGACCAACGCGTGATGGGGTGGGTGAATCAAATCCGCAGGCTGGTGCGTTCAGGTGCGGCCCCGCCGGCTGACTTTACCGATCTGGCTTTTTTGCTGCACGAGCAGCGCCTGATCAAGTCCGCAGCGGAAATCCGCGTGATGAAGAAGGCGGGGGAAATCAGTGCGGCTGCGCATGTGCGGGCCATGCAGGAGTGCCAGCCGGGACGATACGAGTATCACCTTGAGGCGGCAATCCAGCACACCTTTTCTGAGCACGGTGCCCGGTTTGCGGCCTATAACTCCATTGTCGGCTCGGGCGCCAACGCCTGCGTGCTTCATTACACGGAAAACGCATCGCGGATGAAGTCCGGGGACTTGGTGCTGATTGATGCTGGCTGCGAATATCAGGGCTACGCCGCCGATATCACTCGAACCTTTCCTGTCAGCGGCCAATTTTCTCCAGAGCAGAGGGCTATCTACGACCTAGTGCTTGAGGCTCAGCGTGCTGCGATCGCCAAAGTGCGCCCCGGCAATACCTGGAATCAGCCCCACGATGCTACGGTGCGAGTGATTACGCGGGGCCTGATTAAACTGGGTCTGCTGAAGGGGAACGAGCGCGAGTTGATCAAGTCTGAAGCCTACCGGGACTTCTATATGCATCGCGCCGGTCACTGGCTGGGTCTTGATGTTCACGATGTGGGTGATTACCGCATCGACGGACGCTGGCGGCAGCTGGAGCCCGGTATGGTATTAACCATTGAGCCCGGTATTTACATTGCGGCAGACAACGCCAAGGTCGCCAAGCGCTGGCGAGGCATTGGCATTCGTATTGAAGACGATGTCGCGGTCACAGAAACCGGCTGCGACGTGCTCACTGCCGACGTCCCCAAGCGCGCGGACGACATTGAAGCACTCATGTCCGAGGCCTCTTGAGCGACGAGCAGCAGGTCCTGATTCTCGGGGGAGGTCTGTCAGGCCTCTCTTTTGCTATTGCGCTGGCAATAGAAGAGCCGACTCTAGATATCACGCTGCTGGAAGCGCACCCTTTTCGCTCGGGGACACCTAATCCCATGGACACTCGGGGTTCGGCGCTTAACCTTCATTCCGTTGAGCTTTTGACCCGGTGGGGACTCTGGTCTGCTCTAGAGTCGCACAGCGGCGTGATCGGAGATATCCATGTATCCCACCGCGGGCATTTTGGCAGCACTGTGATGACCGCCGGAGAGCTCGAAGTGCCAGCACTGGGCTATGTTGTGGAAAATCATGAGCTCGGGCGCGCCCTGCTGGCGCGAGCAGAACAACTGGGTGTGACCGTCCGCGCACCTGTCCGCTGCGTTGCGCTGGTGGCCGATGCGGAAAAGCCGGCAGTGCAGACCGATGATGGCGAGCGACTCACCGCAGATTTGGTGCTGCTCGCGGCAGGCGTTGCCAAGGAATGGTTTGAAGGTCTCGGTATCGGTGTGGAGGAGCGTCCTACTGGCAATCACGCTGTTGTATTTAATGCGAGCTTTCCAGGAGCGCAGCAGGGGCGCGCCTTCGAGCGCTTTACGCCCCACGGCCCTCTGGCAGTGCTACCACTGCCTTCGCTGACGCGATCAGAGCAGCGTTTCAATGTGGTGTGGTCTGTCTCCGACAGAGAGATTGAGACCCTGGGCAGCTTGGATAGCGAGGCCTTCATATCGGCGTTTCAAGCCGCTTTTGGCTGGCGGCTCGGCCGAGTCAGCAATGTGGGGCAGCGCAGCCAGTGGCCATTGGTGCGTCTGGTTGCCTCTGAGCAATATCGATCAGGATTTCTTCTGGTGGGGAATGCGGCGCACACACTACATCCGGTGGCAGGGCAGGGCCTCAACCTGTCACTCCGGGAGGCGGGAATGTTGGCGTCCGAGTTGGCGATGGCGGTCCGCAAAGGTCGACGCATTGGTCAGTTGGGTAGTCTGAACCATTACCTTACGGGCGCCATTGAGGAGCAGCACTTCATCACGCGCAGCACGGACCTGTTGGCGACCTTATTCAATCGCCGGGGCCCGCTGCTTGATGCACCGAGAAATCTGTCGTTGGCCCTGCTCGACCTGATTCCTGCAGCACGCTCCCGAGTTGCCAACCTCGGCACGGGTCAGCGCACTGCGCGAAACTCTGTCGGTTGAGTCGGTTAAGTAGCGTGAGCGGGCGATGACACATCCCGATATCTTGATTGTGGGCGCGGGGGTCGCCGGGCTGTCGCTGGCGACGGCGCTGGGGCGAGAGGGGTTCCGTGTCACGGTAATCGATGGCGCGAGGCGCCCGCAGTCACCCACCGCCGATAGGGCCATCGACGATTGGGACCTGCGTGTCAGCGCGCTGACTCCGGCATCGATCACCTTCCTCGAGGGTCTGGGTGCTTGGTCAGCCATCCCCGCTAACCGCACCGGATGTTACACCGGCATGAAGGTATGGGATGGGCATGGCAGCGGCCGCATCCGCTTCGACGCCAGCGAGGTTAATGCCCCCTATCTTGGACACATTGTTGAGAACCGGCTCACGCTGCAGGCGCTGTTGCAATGCGCAGAAACCTGCCCCGGCGTTGACGTGTTGTGGGAGTGTGCGATGGATGCCATGACGCTCACTGATACTGGCTGGGAAATTCAGTGCGGGGATGGCTCGCGCTTTTGCGCGCCCCTCACCGTTGGGGCGGACGGAGCACGCTCGCGAGTGCGCGAGTGGGCGGCCATGCCGACGCGCCAATGGAGCTACGACCAGAGCGCTATCGTGGGCACCATACTACTTGCGTCTCACCATCAGGATGCCTGCTGGCAGGCTTTCCTAGATAGCGGTCCGCTTGCTTTGTTGCCGCTGGCTGATGAAGACAAAGTGGCCATCGTCTGGTCGCTGGATGAGGCGCAGCACGAGCAGATCGCGGCGTTGTCGGATGAATCATTTTTGTCGGCGCTGAACCGGGCGCTAGGGGATGACGCGCCGCAGGCGCTGGCAGTGGGTCCGAGGGCGAGTTTCCCTCTCAGACAGTCTCATGCCATTGATTATATTGATCAGGGTTTGGTGCTGGTGGCGGACGCGGCTCACAGCATTCACCCGCTCGCTGGCCAGGGCATCAATCTAGGTCTCAGTGACGTCAGGGTGCTGGCCGAAGAGTTGATAGCGGGTAAAGCCAAGGGCTTGGCGGTCGACAGCTCGGTAGTGCTGAAGCGCTTTCAGCGCCAGAGGAAAACCGAAAATCTTGCCATGATGGCGGCGATGGAAGGATTCAAGCGCGGTTTCGGCAGCCAGAACCCGCTGGTGGTTATTGCGCGCAATATGGGACTGGGCCTGGTGGACCAGCAGGCTTGGCTGAAACGCTGGTTCATGGGACAGGCGCTCAGCTGAGCGCTGGATCTCACCGAAATAGAGTGACTGACGAAGACTGCTATCGCTGTGGCGATTGAGTCACCCTTCCCTCACTTACGCTTCCTGACACTAGCGCAGCGACATGATCGGCCACTGATGTTCCTCGGCGTGCGCGCGAAGGGTCTCGTCGGGATCCACGGCTACCGGATGCCCCACCGCACTCAGTAGCGGCAGATCATTGTGAGAATCAGAATAGAACCAGCTGTCTGCTGGACCCGCGCTTTCGGGATGTCGGCTACGCCAGTTTGCGAGGTGACTGACCTTCCCTTCCCTAAAGCAGGGGTTGCCCTCTGCTTTACCGGTATAGCATTCGTTCACTATGCCGACCCCGCTACTCAACCAGTGCTCGAATCCCAGCCTCGCTGCTAACGGTTCGGCTACCACTGCATGGGTGGCGGTCATCATCAAAAGCGTATCCCCTTTGACACGATGTTCGTTAAGCAGATCAAATGCTTTGTCGAGCAGCATCGGTTCGATGCATTCTGAAACAAACTGTCGCTGCAACGATCTGACGGCTGATCGCGCCATTCCGGTCAGCGGCTCGAGCACAAAGTCGAGGTAGGCCGTCATATTGAGCTGGCCCGACTGGTAATCGGCGTAAAACGCGTCATTTTTCAGCCGGAAGTTGTCTGCCTGAACCAGCCCTGCGTCGCACAGAAACTCCCCCCAGCGGTGATCGGAGTCGCCCGCCAGCAGCGTGTTGTCGAGGTCAAATATCGCCAGTGCCATAGGGTGTGGCCCGATTCGCTATCGAAGAAAGATGTCTCCTTACGTGCCGCCGAAGGAGGATGTGTGGAAGAATACGGACTGCAGGCCCGTGTCTCAATCCCGGGCCAACACGTAATCAACTTCCGGAAAGTGATCTTGGAGCAAGCTGAAGACAAAGAACGTGTGATCGATCGCGATGGCTTTCGCCCCAATGTGGGGATCGTGGTCTGTAATAACGATGATCAGGTGTTGTGGGGGCGGCGCATTAATGGCCGCGACTCGTGGCAGTTTCCGCAGGGTGGCATGAACCGCGACGAGAGTCCTGAGGCGGCGATGTACCGGGAGCTAGAGGAAGAGGTGGGGCTTCGCCCAGAGTCAGTTGAGCTGCTGGGCCGCACTCAAGGGTACCTGCACTATCGCTTGCCCAAGCGCTTTATCCGTAAGACCGAGAACCCTATCTGTATTGGCCAGAAGCAGATTTGGTTCTTGCTTCGCCTCACCGGCGCTGAGAGTGACATCAATCTGACGGCCCATGAGGACCCCGAATTCGATCATTGGAAATGGGTTAGCTACTGGTATCCCGTTACAGCCGTCGTGGACTTTAAGCAGGCCGTATACCGGCAGGCATTGAGTCAACTGGCGGGGCGCTTGGCACCAAAGTCACGTAATCACCGCAGACGCAGGAGACAACGTTAATGCTTGAGGTGCTTCGCCGCCTGATTCAGGACGTTAACGCCGCGGACTCTCTTGAAGACGCGCTGGCTTTGATTGTTGCTCAAGTCAGGGCCGCCATGCACACCGATGTCTGCACGATTTACCTACACGACAAAGCCGCGCAAAAATTGGTCTTTCGCGCCACCGAGGGCTTGAACTCAGAAAAGGTTGGTCAGTTCGGTTTGGGTTTCGATGAAGGCTTGGTGGGTTGGGTTGCCACCCGCGAAGAACCGCTGAATCTGAACGATGCCAGCTCACATCCGCAGTTTCAGCTGGTTGAGGGGCTGGGTGAGGAGCCTTTCAACGCCTTTCTTGGCGCACCCATCGTGCATCAGCGCGACCTGCTGGGCGTCTTGGTGGTGCAGCAAGGCGATCACCGTCGATTTTCGGAGGACGAGGAGGCCTTTCTAATTACCGTATCAGCGCAGCTGGCAGGCTTGATTGCCCATGCAGAGCTGGCGGGCGTGATCCGCCAATCAGCAACGGTACCGGAAGATGTGGAGGGCGGCGCGCGCCTGTCCGGGGTGGCCGCTTGCTCCGGAATCGGTATCGGGATTGCGGCCTGGGTTTCGCCTCATGCCGACTTGCAGACGGTGCCGTCGAGGGAATCATCGGATCGTCGTGCTGAGATGAAAGCCTTCAGAGAAGCGCTGGCAAATGTCCGTAGCGATATTCAACAGGTCGCCGAGAACCTCGAAGACGAACTGGGCCCTGAGGATCGCGCGTTGTTTGGCGTTTACCTGAGCATTCTGGACGATTCCGCGCTGGGAGGCGAGGTGGCCGCGCTGATTAAAGCCGGTGAGTGGGCGCAAGGCGCGCTGAGCCAAGTCATGCTGCGCCACATCCGTCATTTCGAGCGCATGGAGCACTCTTATTTACGCGAGCGCGCAGTGGACGTCCGCGACCTCGGCACCCGGGTGCTGGGGTACCTTCAGGATGCGAACCGGCAAGAAGTCGACTATCCCGAGGCGACGGTGCTGGTGGCCGAGGAGCTCACCGCTTCTGCTCTGGGAGAAATTCCGCGCGAAAAGCTGGTAGGCATCGTGTCGATGCGCGGCAGCGCTAATAGCCATACCGCGATTCTGGCGAGAGCGATGGGTATTCCGGCCGTCGTCGGCGTGGAAGACCTGCCGCTCAAGCAGTTACCCGATCGACAGTTGGTCGTCGATGGCTACAACGGCCGGGTCTATGTGAATCCACACCCCGATTTGCTGTCGCGATTCGAGGGGTTGCTGGCCGAGGATGAGGCTCTTTTCGAGGAGCTGGCGCCGTTGGCCGAGCAACCGGCGATGACCTCTGACGGGCATGCGGTGCCGCTGTGGGTTAATACGGGCGTTGCAGCTGATGTGCAGCGCGCTAGGGAGTTTGGTGCAGAGGGTGTCGGGCTATATCGTACCGAGGTGAGTTTTCTGTTGCGCGATCGATTTCCCAGTGAGGAGGAACAGCGTCAGCTCTATCGCGAGCAGCTAGAGGCCTTACACCCTTCCCCCGTGACTATGCGAACGCTGGATATCGGTGGTGATAAAGCACTCCCCTATTTCCCGATCGAGGAATCCAATCCCTTTCTGGGGTGGCGCGGCATCCGCGTGACCCTCGACCACCCGGAGATTTTTCTGACGCAGGTTCGGGCCATGCTCAAGGCCAATGAAGGGCTGGATAACCTGCGCATTCTCCTGCCCATGGTGACTGCGATAGATGAGTTGCGATCTGCGCGGGAGTTAATTTTGCGTTGCCATAGCGAGGTCATGAGCGAGGGTTTCAGCGCTGAACCCCCGCCCATTGGCGTGATGATTGAAGTGCCCGCCGCGGTCTACCTGGCGGGTCCGCTGGCGGAGGAGGCTGATTTTCTCTCAGTGGGCTCAAATGATCTGACTCAGTATCTGCTCGCCGTAGATAGGGGCAACGCGCGAGTAGCGCATTTGTATCAGGCCTTGCACCCGGCTGTGTTGGCTGCTTTGAGCGACATCATCGACGCGGCACACCACCACAATAAATCGGTCAGCATTTGCGGCGAGCTGGCGGGAGATCCGCGAGCGGCGCCGCTGTTGGTGGCCATGGGTTTTGATCAACTGTCCATGAACGCGGGCAGTTTGTCGGTGATCAAGCGGGTAGTGAGTGCGTTCAGCCGGGACGAGCTGGCACAGTTAATGGCGACTGTGCGCCCCCTGAGATCGGCACAGGAAGTCGTGCACGCGTTGGACCGGGCGCTGGCCGATCGCGGTCTGGAAATTTTCCTTCGTCGCGGGAGTGCGGTGTAGGTGCTGCCCTACCCAGACATTGATCCTGTTGCGTTGGCGCTGGGTCCGATCAAGATTCATTGGTATGGCCTGACCTATATCGGCGGTCTGGCATTCGCCTGGTGGTTGGCGCGTCTGCGGAGCACATACCCACATTCTCCCCTTAAAAAAGATCAAGTTGATGACCTGATTTTCTATGCGGCGATCGGTGTGGTGCTGGGTGGGCGAATGGGATACGCCCTGTTTTATGGCTTTGAACGGCTGGTTTCTGACCCGATGTGGCTGTTTCGCGTGTGGGAGGGTGGTATGGCTTTCCATGGCGGCCTTCTAGGCGTGTTGGCGGCGATGGCCTTGTTTGCCCGTCAGCGCGACATTCAGTGGGGCCAGTTGATGGATTTTGTCGCGCCCTTGACGCCGGTGGGTCTGGCGTTAGGGAGGCTTGGCAACTTCATTGGTCAGGAGTTATGGGGCAGGCCTTCAGAGGTCCCTTGGGCCATGATATTCCCCAACGACCCATTGGCACTGGCCCGCCACCCATCCCAGCTTTACCAGTTTGCGCTGGAGGGGTGTTTGCTGTTTCTGGTGTTGCTGTGGTTCAGCCGCCGGCAGCGGCCCGTCTGGGCGGTATCGGCCATGTTCCTCATTGGCTATGGCGTGCTCCGGTTCATCGCTGAGTTTTTCCGCGAGCCTGATGCGCACATTGGTTTCGACGTATTGGGTTGGATGACGCGCGGGCAGTTGTTGTGTATGCCCATGCTGATCGCAGGGCTGTGTTTATTGTACTGGGCCTATCGCCCTAAACATCGATGAGGCTGATATGCAGGCGTATCTCGATTTATTAAAAGACATTCGTGACAGCGGAATAGACCGCGGTGATCGAACCGGCACCGGCACCCGCTCGGTCTTTGGGCGTCAGTTGCGATTCGATCTCACTGAGGGGTTCCCTATCCTGACCACCAAGCGGGTGCATTTCAAAAGTGTGGTCAATGAGCTGATCTGGTTTTTGAGCGGCGATACCAATACCCAATGGTTGCGCGACAACGGCGTCAGTATTTGGGACGAGTGGGCAACTGAGGAGGGCGACCTGGGCCCGCTGTATGGTGCACAGTGGCACGCGTGGCCTACCCGAGATGGCGGCAGTATTAACCAAATCGATTACGTTGTGGATTGTCTGAAGCGCCGCCCCGAGAGCCGCCGCATACTGTTTCATGCGTGGAATGTCGAATACCTGCCAGATGAGACGGTGAGCCCGCAGGAGAACGTCCGCGCAGGGCGTATGGCGCTGCCGCCCTGCCACCTCCTATATCAGTTCTACGTGGGTCGCGGCGCGCTTTCTGCGCAGCTCTATATTCGTTCAAGCGATGTCTTTTTGGGTCTGCCCTTCAATATTGCGTCGGTGGCGCTGCTGGTTCACATGCTGGCACAGCAGTGCGACCTGACGGTCGGAGAGGTGGTCGTGACACTGGGCGACGCGCACCTGTATAGCAACCATGGGGAGCAGGTCAGCACCCAGCTGGAGCGGTCCCCCTCCGCGTTGCCCTCGCTAGAGATTCGTAGAAGGCCGGATTCGATTTATGGCTACCAATTTGAGGACTTCCAGCTGACGGGTTACGAGCCGGCCCCCAACATCTCGGCGCCGGTGGCGATATGACAGCGCATCGGTTGGAGAACGACGTCCCCGTTGTATTGGTGCTGGCCGCGGCTGAAAACGGCGTCATCGGCCGGGGCGATGCCTTGCCCTGGGAGTTGCCCGATGATCTGCAGCACTTCAAACGCACGACAATGGGACGACCGATTATCATGGGCCGGAAAACGTTTGAGAGTGTGGGTTTTCCGCTGCCGGGGCGTCGCAATATCGTGATCACCAGAGACGCGTCCTGGCAACACGCAGGCGTATTGACCTGCCAAACGCTGGAGGCTGCGCTAGAGCGGGCGTTTGAGCAGGCGCTGATTGATGGTGCGGATGCAGCGATGGTGGTGGGTGGCGCCGAAATTTACCGTCTGGCGTTGCCCAGAGCCGACAAAGTGGTACTGACTCGTGTGCAGGGGCAGGTGGCGGGCGACGTGGTCTTTGACCTCGATTTGCTGGCTGACTGGAAGGAGGTCGAAACGGCCCACTATGCCGCGCAAGGGGGCAACAGCCACGCCTTCACCATTGTCGAGCTGTCGCCACCTTAAAAAGGTGATAAAGGCCCCAGATGAAGCAATGAAACCATTTGCGTTGCCGAAACGTACACGGTAAATTCCCCCCCCCACTGTTTGATGGCGCTCCAAACTATAAAACGCCACTGACTTAGGTTCAGTGAGGGCCCGCTTGACGGCGCTCTTACTCCGATTTGCTTTTGAGAGGAAGTATCAACCCCATGACTACGACTCGATTGAAAACCCTGCTGGCGGCGATATGCATCGGCGGCGGTGCGTCCATTGCGGTCGCGCAGTCCATCGACCCTATCGTCGAGGTCGGCAAGCAGCGCACAGCCTCGGCCAAGGCATCGCAAGCCAAGATTGACCGCTTAGCTGATGAAACCGCCAGCCTCCTGTCTGATTACAAGACAGTGATGAAGCAGGTAGACGGACTGAAGGTTTACAACGCGCGGTTGGAGCGACAGATTGCCAACCAGGAGAAGCGTATACGGGATATTGATGCCTCTATTGCCGAGGCGTCCGTGATTCAGCGGCAGATTCCGCCGCTGGTCACGCGCATGCTCGATGGCCTGGAGCAGTTCATCAACCTCGACATGCCGTTTGATCTCGATACCCGCTTGGGCAATATCGAGGCGGTGCGGGCCAATATGGACCGCTCCGACGTGACCTCTGCCGAGGCGTTCCGTCAGGTGCTGGAGTTGTACTCGATTGAGTTGCAGTACGGCCGTGGTATTGAGGCCTACACCGACACGATTGAGCTGGGTGGTTCCAACCGAGAAGTCGATATCTTGCGTATTGGCCGCGT
>CALKHC010000176.1 GCA_938091425.1 uncultured Luminiphilus sp.
TGAAATTATCGATAACGTGATCTTCCGGGCGTCCTACAGCGAGACCATCGCACGTCCAAGCTACGGTGATCTGCGGGGCAACCTCTCGGTAGGACAAGTACTGAGAGTTGTTGAAGGAGAGCACATCGCTGATGGCACCGTAGGCAATCCCGGCTTGCTGCCTCACGAATCCGAAAATATCGACTTTTCGCTGGAATGGTATTACGACGATGCCAGCTATGTATCGGTTGGCTATTTCGACAAGTCTGTCGTCAACTTTGTCACCTCAGGGGAACAGGAAGACGTTGTACTATTTCCTGACCTAGCCCACCCTGCCCTCGGCCCCCTCTACCAAGCCGCAATCGACGAATTGGGCATTACGGCATCCAACGCCGATATTCGTGACTTTATTTTCACTCGCTTCCCGAATGAGCCAGGCGTTGACGCCTCCACTCAAACGATTACCGGTGTGCCCGGTCGGGACGGGCCCGCCTACTATGACGTGGACACGCGGATTAACTCTGACGAAGAGGCCAACATCGATGGCTGGGAGATGGCGTGGCAGCACACGTTCGGTGACAGCGGGCTAGGCTTCATTGTCAACATGACGCTGGCTGACGGCAGTGCGACATTTGATCGCTTCTCCGACGACCCACAGTTTGCACTGCCTGGGTTGAGTGATACCCGCAATATTGTTCTGTTTTACGAAGGTTATGGAGTGGCTTTACGGGCAGCCTATAACTGGCGCGACACCTACTTCACTGGGGGTGTAACACAGCCGGGATATCAGGAAGAATACGAGCAGTGGGATGCCAGCGCCCAATATGAGATCACGGATGGTCTCACCATCTTCGCCGAGGGCATCAACATCACTAACGAGACCTGGCGCACCCACGGTCGCGATTCCCTACAACTTTATGGCGTGGGCCAAATTGGTGCCCGTTTCAACCTTGGGTTCCGTTACACCTATTAAAGCCCAAAGTGCTGCGTTTGAAACCGCTCGTCAGAGCGGTTTTTGCTTTTTATAAACGCGTTAAACTGAGCCCCCCTAAGCATTAGTCGCTCCTCGACAACAACTGATGACTGAGACCGCAAAGCACATCGTGATACTTGGCGGCGGCACCGCGGGCTGGCTAACAGCCAACATTATTGCTGCTGAGTATGACCCCGATACCGGTGTTCAAGTCACTCTGGTGGAGTCCCCCAACACCCCCCCCATCGGCGTGGGCGAGGGCACTTGGCCATCGATGCGATCCACCCTGCTTAAGATAGGGATCTCGGAGACTGAGTTTGTGCAAACCTGCTCAGCCACACTCAAACAAGGTACGCGCTTCGAAAACTGGGCCACCGGTGATGGAGAGGTGTACTACCACCCCTTCAGCCTACCCCACGGATTCAGCGACCTTAACCTCGCCGATTACTGGAACGCTGGGGACTTGGGTGATCGAAGTTTTGCTGAGTGTGTCACGCCCCAGTACGCGACCTGCGAGCGCGGCCTGGCACCAAAACAAATACAGGTTCCTGAATACGCCTTTACGCTGAACTACGGCTATCACCTCGATGCGGGGAAATTTGCCCACCTCCTCAAGACCAATGCTGTGACCAAACTAGGGGTCACGCACGTGCTCGCCGACGTCTCAAAAGTGCACGCCGGCGCTGAAGGCAATATCTCGTCGCTGGAAACCAGCGCGGGACTTATCTCTGGAGATCTCTATGTTGACTGCAGTGGACTCTCCAGCCTGCTTATCGGTAGCCACTATGGTGTGCCACTGTCGTCGCAGCGCGATACGCTGTTTAACGATCGAGCGCTTGCTCTGCAAGTTCCCTATGCCGACCCTGCTGACGCCATCGCCACCACTACCAAAGCCACGGCGCATCAGGCAGGTTGGTTTTGGGACATTGGCCTTCAACACCGACGAGGCGTAGGGGCTGTGTTCTCGTCTCGACACGCGGATGAAACCAGCATTACACAGGCTCTCCAGACTTATCTTCGCGCCACCAACGCGCCCGCAGAAGCCGTGGAGCAATCGCCACGATTGATCGAATTTGAGCCGGGATATCGTCACCGCTTCTGGGAGAAAAATTGCGTCGCGATTGGACTGTCGGCAGGCTTTGTTGAACCGCTAGAGGCATCCGCGCTAGTGCTCGTTGAGCTCAGCGCGCGACGTCTTGCAGAGTACATCCCTCGTCTGGGCGTCAATATGCAAAGCGTTGCTGCGACATTTAATGAGGAGTTCACTGGGCGATGGAGGCAAATTATCGAGTTTCTCAAGCTCCATTATGCTCTGTCGCAACGAACAGACTCTCGCTACTGGCTAGAGCACCAAAGCGCTAGCTCCATGCCTAACGGCCTCGAACAGAAGCTTAAAGACTGGCAGTTTCGATGCCCATGGCATCAGGATGAAAGTCGCGTCGATGAGATGTTCCCTGCGGCCAGTTATCAATACGTGCTCTACGGCATGGGCTTCAGTAGCGCAGTTCAACCATCTATTTATCGCAACGCACAGGCCAGAGCCCAGAAAGCGAGAAGCTTATTTGATGAGGTGCAGCGGCAGGGCCGTCAATTTACTCAACATCTCCCAGCTCACCGGCAACTGCTCGATGCCGTGGGACAACGGGGCTTTGCCGAGAGACACCCTCAATGACTCGCCAGATCAAGAAGCTCAATAACATCGATCACGCTTCGCTAACAGTGATCACCGAGTATGGCGCACGCTGGGGAGATGACTGTATGAGTTGCCTCACTTACACAACGGAAATGCGCCAGCTCCAGGGTATCTATCCACTTTTGTTTCAGATGACACCCGAAGCAGCGGAGCCGCTTCCAATCGCCCTATTGGGCTTCACTCCGGGAGAGAATCTGTTTCTCAGCTCGCAGGGGTGGTCGTCTGACGTCATACCTATGATGATGCGCAAGGGCCCTTTTCTTATCGCTCAAGAACAAGATCAGAGCGGAGATACTCGCTCTGTGATTGCAGTAGACGAGTCGCACCCGAAACTCGTACCGACCGGTGGAGAGCCTCTATTTTTGGAATTCGGTGGCTACAGCGATTACCTTGAGCAGATTGTGAGGCTGTTGGAGCGTATCGAAGCCAGTCATGAGCATACATTACAGTTTGCACACACACTCAATACACTCGAATTGATTATGTCGATCGAATTTGGCATTACGTTGCGTAACGGTGACCAGAGCACTCTTAAGGGGCTTTACGGCATAGACGAAGAAAAAGTCGCGGCGTTATCGTCATCTGACCTGGGCGCCTTGCATGACGGTGGGTTTCTCACACCATTGTTCATGATGATTGCCTCGCAATCACAGATGACTCGGCTCATCGCTCAGAAAAACAGCCTGGCGGAACCCGCGTGACTGCGACCCCGGGGCCTATAGCCATCCCGGAGGTGGCTGCCACGGACGTCGTGGCGAAACCCGAGCAGTGGCTCAATGCGGACGCACCTTGGGTAGCAAGGGGTCTAACAAGCGACTGGCCGGCAGTTCAAGCCGCCAAACAAAGCAATACCGCCTTCTTTGACTATTTACTGGGTTTCTACAACGACAAAAAGGTATCCGCTTTTCTGGGCGAACCCGAGATAGGTGGGCGATTTTTTTACAACGAGGACCTGTCAGGCTTCAATTTTGTTCAGTTAGACACCACCCTGAAGCAATTAGCCGAAAAATTGGAGGCATTATCGGCGATTGACCACCCGCCCAGCCTGTATATGGGTTCGACCAACTTGGATCATTGGCTGCCCGGGCTCAGCGAAGCTCATCAACTAAGACTGCCTCTCCCCTCTGCCCTGGTCAGTCTTTGGCTGGGTAACCACAGTATCGTAGCGCCCCACTTTGATTATCCTGCCAACATTGCCTGCTGCATTGCCGGCGTCAGGCGGTTTACGCTGTTTCCACCAGATCAGGTAGCGAACCTGTATGTTGGCCCCTGGGACCTGACGCCCGCCGGACAACCCATCAGCTTGGTCGACATCAAACACCCCGATCTAGAGAAGTACCCACGATTCGAGGAAGCCCTCAGTCTCGCTGTATCAGCTGACTTACAACCGGGGGACGCGATTTACATCCCCAGCCTTTGGTGGCACCAAGTGGAATCGCTAGCAGAGGTCAACGGGCTAATTAATTTTTGGTGGACCCAACAACCTCCAGCCTTAGGCTCCCCCATGGACGCTTTCACCCACGCACTCCTGTCGATAAAGCAACTCCCACGGGCTGAACGAGAGGCTTGGCATGCCTTATTTGACTACTATGTCTTTTCGGAGTCAGCGGCTGATCGAGACTATTGGCCTACCAATAGAGCTGATCGGACCCGTCTTATTGAAGACCCGCTGGCCCGGCAGCTTCGTGCCGAGTTAACCAATCATCTGAGACGCTGATGGGATCTGACCAACCAAAATCAATACAACGGGTTGTCATCGCTGGGGGCGGTACCGCCGGATGGATGGCGGCAGCGGCCCTGTCGCGCTTGGTAGGCAGGCCGCTCTCAGTCACTCTCGTTGAATCGGAAGAAATTGGCATCGTGGGCGTGGGTGAAGCGACTATTCCCACATTACTCACGATTAATCGCCTGCTCCAGATTCCGGAGCCCGATTTCATTAAATCCACTCAGGGTACGTTTAAGCTGGGAATCCGCTTTGAGAATTGGTTGCATGAGGGTCACCAGTACCTCCATTCGTTTGGCGACACGGGGAAAGGCTGCTGGGCGGGTGGCTTTCAGCACTTTTGGCTCCGCGGCAAACGAGAAGGCGTCGCCGCCGAATATGGAGAATACTGTGCAGAGCTGAAAGCCGCGGAAGCGAATCGATTCGGAATTACCTCGGATCGGCGGCTGAATTATGCCTACCATCTGGATGCCACGGCCTATGGCCAGTATCTCCGGGGCCTCGCCGAATCCTCTGGAACGTTGCGTATTGAAGGAAAAATTCAAGACGTTGTTCTTGATCCAAACGACGGTTTTATCGAGGCGCTTCAGCTAGAAAGCGGCCAACTCGTCGAGGGTGACCTGTTCATAGACTGTACCGGCTTCAGGGCATTGCTGATCGAAGATACGCTTCAAACCGGCTTCGACGACTGGAGTCATTGGCTCCCCTGCAACCGGGCGTGGGCGGTCCAAACCGAACTGGATGAGGAGCCGGCACCCTATACGCGAGCCATCGCGCACGATGCTGGCTGGCGCTGGCGTATCCCGTTGCAGCATCGGGCAGGGAATGGTCTCGTTTATTGCGATGCGTTTCTCGACGATGATCGTGCCCGCGAGCGTCTACTCCAATCTGCAGCAGGTCAGCCGCTGATCGAGCCTCGCGCTATCCATTTCACAACCGGGCAACGGCGTAAGTACTGGAATAGAAACTGTATTGCACTAGGGCTTTCTAGCGGGTTCATCGAGCCACTCGAGTCGACCAGCATCCACTTCATACAGAACGGAATCATGTGGCTCTTACTCATGTTCCCCGATCTTTGCCTCTCTGATGCCGCCATTGAGGAGTACAACACCAAGCTGCGCGCGGAAGCCGAGCGCATACGAGATTTTATCGTGTTGCACTACGCGGCCAACGAGCGCGTGGGCGATGCGTTCTGGGATCAATGCCGGCACATGTCGCTGCCGGATTCTCTGAAACAACGTATCGACCTGTTTCGCGATGGCGGCCGAGTGTTCAAACCACAGGATGATGTCTTCTCAGAGAATTCATGGGTTCAGGTCATGATGGGGCAAGGCATTACCCCAACCGGGTACCACAACATCGCCGACGCAATGACTAGTGAACAGTTGTCTCATTTTCTGTCCGAGATACAGGATAAGGTTCAATCGACGGTAAGTGACCTGCCTCAGCACGGCGACTTCGTGAAGCGGTTAGTGAGCCTCGCAAAAATCTAATATCGAGCCTCTCAAGGAGTTAAACAAAAAAGCCGGGATTAACCCGGCTTTTACAGCTAATGGCTTTTACAGCTAATGGCTTTTAAGCATTGCGCTCAATCTCTCACCAGCTTAAACGTCCACCAACCAGGATCAGCAATCGGCACCGTCACGGTAAGCGAACCATCATCTTGTGGATAGACGTTATAGGTGATGGAAGCCGGCGCTTCATAGGGTGCTGCCAGCTCACCGCCATTGAAAGCCTTAGCCAACCCTAGGAAAGACCCCACACCCTCAACGGTGATCTGCCCTGCCGCCTCGTCATATGACCAGGTGGCGGCCACCGACCCGTCATGGGGTTCCACCGGCACGCCGCACCCTTCATCGACACCCTGCCAGCCTTCTAGCCAAGTTTCGCCGCCCATGTTGTTCGAGAAAGATCCATCGGCTGAGAGGATGTAGAGATCGTCCATCAAGCAACCTCGGGTGACCACATCTGCTTCCCCCAGTTGCCACCAAGAGCCATCAAACTCACCAGGCCCGACCTTGAGCGCCTCTGCCTCAGAAGCGATTTTCCATGTTCCGGCGACTGGACCACCCTCAGCAGGTATTGATGCCTTCCACTCAATGTTATCCAAGCGATAGACCACGCCATCTGTCTGCCCCGCGAGCGGGAAGATCACCAATCCAGTGTTCACTTTTTGCAGATTGAGCCCACCAAGAACCAGATCAATCACCGGAAACTCGACGGTCTCCCAACCAGTCAGACCTACCGTGCCAATGGCCTTATCGCCAGAGCTACAGGGATAAACGCAGTCCGCTTTCATCACGAATCCGGCTGTATTGACACCCTCAGCCACGACCTTGATATCAAAGCTCAGCACGCCGCCCAAGTAATCCGACAAATCTCTAGTCTCAGTGCTGCCAAAGAAGAGGCCTGCAAAACCTGGCCCGTGCTCGACCTGTAAGACACTGCCTCGCTCGGAGTCCTCAACAAAGCTCCAACCCAGGTTCGGACACTCAGCGCCGCCTTCACCCACACAGCTGTTGTAACCAATCCCCTCGTCAAAGCCAGAGATACCGTCTTCCCACGCAGCTGCTACCTCGCCGTTTTTCAATACGGCATAGGGCGGTGCGTCTGGGTTGCCGGAGCTACCACCCTCCTCGCCGCCATCGGCACTGTCTGCCTCATAGCGCACGTTGGCCACCTCAAAAGAGTAGCCCTGCTGGTCACCCCAAGTGGGAAAGAGCACAAGACCCGCGTTAATGTTCGATACATTGAGGCCCATACCTATCAATGACGCCACGTCGTACTCAAAGGTTTGCCACGTACCCGGCTCATATCCTGTCAGATCGATAGGTTGATCTCCGGTACCGCAGGGATAGAAGCAATCCACTTTGAACACCATGCCCGCCTCCGCCGTTTCAGGAGGCAATCGAAGATCAAATTTCAGCTTTCCGTTGCCCACGAACGTGCTCAAATCAACACCCGCTGAGGCAGCGAAAAAGAACACACCGTCGGCTCCGTTATTGCCGAAACTCACATTCATGGCCATACCAACATCAGGGTCGCCAGAGTCTGAGACATCCCAAGTAATGAGATTCAGCGAGTCGTTCTCGCAGTAGTCACCACCCACGGTCGTGTCGTAAGCACAGGCTCCACGGTCCCATATTGGCGCTACTTCACCATCTGTGAACACTGGAACCAGGCTGCTATCGACTTCCCCGCCCGGGGGTCGAATGCCACATCCATTTTTAGCCGGGTGGCCACAGGCCAGCTCGACGTTATCCAACATGACATGAGCGTAACTGGTCGGCTCTAGGACAAAGAGGCTGACCACTTGGCTCGTATTCAGAGGCAAGCTACCCGCATTTTTGATTAATTCTGCCACCGGTACGCTAATGGTGAACCATTGATCCAGCGGCATCTCACTCACAGCAAGCGGCATAGTGCCGAGGGCGGGGTAACCGCTATCCATCTTGATCAACAACTCGCTGTCTAGATCTGTGCCCGCACTGTCGATAAAGAGGTCGAACTTCAATTCTCCCGCGTGCTTCTCCCACCAGTTGGGGCTGTTGCCGAAACCGAAAAGTTCAATATCGTCGCCATCCGCGGCGCTGATAGAGACGTTTCCCATACTAGAGGTGCTGATATCAATCACCGACCCCCGGCCCTCTACTTCGGTTTCCATCCAAGAGAGCGATCCCTCGTTATCCCAGAAAGAGTTCACCGCTAATTCTCTGACCAGAGGCTCGCCAGCGATGAGCCACGAGAGAGATTCTGCCGTATCGGTGTAAAGCGGGAAGGAAGCCATGAAGGGCTCCTGTGCACCCGGACGCTCTAAAAGGCGATTCACATTTGAATTACAACCGCGCCCGCCATCATTGTCGTAGGTGCAGCGATACACCCGCACATAATCGACCACCATGTCGCTAGGAATATCAGCGTTATTGACCGTGCCGGGGAGGTTGCCACCCACCGCCAAATTAATCAGCAAGTGGAAGGGAACATCAAATGGCGCTGACTCGCTGCCATTTTTAAAGCCTTCGTTCAAACCGGCGTAATAGTATGAGTAATAATGTTCTGCACCCACGGTCATCAGGTGTTCGCCGTCTATAAACCAGTGGATGAGGTTGTCGCTCCACTCGATAGAATAGGTATGGAACTGTTCGCCAGGCACTTCGATATCAACATCCATACCCGCCTGCTGGTTGAGCGGCCATTCGAAACCATGATGTGCCGTCAGAAAGGTGCGCTCGCGTGCTGTGCCCGCATTAACCACCTCCATGATGTCGAATTCACCACTGCCCGCCCAAGTGCCGTAGGGGGTGTCCGTAGGCAACATCCACACAGCAGACCACAAGCCACCGCCAAGCGCTGCCTTGGCACGCACCTCGACCTTGCCATACTGGAAATCAAATTTATTGGCGGAGCGAAGCCTAGCCGAGGTGTAGGGAAAGCCCGACACCACCTGCTCAGATCGCGCGGTAATCCTGAGAACGCCATCAGCAACGGCCGCATTCTCTGCCAAATACCACTGTTGCTCGCCGTTCCCCCAGCGATCTAAACCGTAATCGGAGCCATCTCCAATTTGGGGTTCCCAATTGGCGGTATCAAGGGAATCACCTTCAAACTCGTCTTGCCAGACCAGATCCCACTCTTCTGTTGCTTCGGGATAGAAGGCGTCGTCGACAGCGGGCGATTCAGCTGATCCCCCTCCGCATGAGGCAATCGCTAAGGAGGCAGACAGCAAAACTACGATGCGCAGGATCGCACCCAACAGGTTGGACATGAGAGGCCCCAGATCAGATTAAATTACATTTATGGCGTCAATTTATATCAGTCTACCCGCTGCCCCCATCTCAAAAACGACAATCTGGGCTGTGTGTGGGACAAACTGGAAGACGCGAGATGTTAGTGCAATCAGGACAGCAAATGCTGAATCGCTGCGCGAAAATTGCGGCTCACTCGAACCGTTACGTCGTTATCAAGATGCAATAAACACTCCCCCTTAGGAAGCGTGTCAACGGCTCTGATCTTGCGCAAATTAACAATAGTTGATCGGTGAATTCGCACAAACTCGGAGGATAACTTTGTCTCAAGGTCTTTCATCGTTGACCTCAAAATATGCACCTTGCCCTCCGCGTGAACACACATGTAATCGCCCGCGGCATCTATCCATTCGATGTCTTCATGTGCCAAAAGGTAGGTATGGCCGCCATCCTTGATTGGCAGTCGACCAAAATCTGCGGAGGTGGGTTGTTCGTTAGCCGCCGAGCTCTCAGCTTCCTTCAACTCAGCGATAGCGCTGATCGGACCATCTTTACCGGACATCCACTCTGAGGAGGCGGCTCTCTCTGCTGCGCGGTGCAGCGCCGTAGCGACTCTCTCTGGATCGAATGGTTTGACGACATAATCCACCGCATGGAGATCAAAAGCCTTGCAGGCGTACTCGTCATAAGCCGTCGCAAAAATTACAGCGGGGAGCTGATCCGCTTGGGTCCGCTCGACAACTTCAATACCGTTAACCCCGGGCATTTGGATATCCATCAGAGCTATGTCGAATTGATGCTGTTGGAGCGTCTTCAGCGCCTCTCTGCCGTTCCGGCAGGTGTGGACAACGCTAAACCCTTCTATGCCCTCAACGATCTTCCGCAGCAGCTCAAGGCTCAGCTGCTCGTCATCAACTAGCAACACGCTCAGATCGTTATGCGCGCTCACGCTGCTGAGACCTGTTGGGCACTGGCCGGTATCGAGATCCTGACACGAAATCCTCCAAGCGGTGAGCTGCCCTGCTCCACAAAAAACATCGCTCCATACAGAGTTGATAACCGCTCGCGGATATTTTGCAAACCGATTCCTGTACCGCTCGCGTCCTCAATTACTGGCGGTCCCAAATCACTTTTTTGGGTATCACCCGGCCCCGAATCATCGACGGTGAGTATCAGCAGCTGATCCTTCACGCGCGCACTCACCCGAATGGTGCCTCCCTGCTCGGACTGCGCGATCGCATATTTAATGGCATTTTCGATTATTGGCTGCAACAGTAGACTCGGCACGCTACAGCGGTATGCCTCAGTAGCTACGTCTATTTCAACTACGAGCCGATCAGAGAAACGGACCTTTTCGATCTCTAGATAAAGCTCGACTGCCATCAAGTCCTCGCGCAAAGTCGTTAGCGTCATGTCATCCCGCTCCAACGCAAAACGAAGAAACGTGGACAGTCTCAACAGCATCCCATTGGCATCGTTCCCTCGCTCGGCGGCGATGAGCGAACTAACCGAGTTGAGGGTGTTAAAGAGAAAATGCGGATTTAACTGATAACGGAGCAACCGCAACTGAGCGGCCTTGGTTTCCGCTTCAGCCTTAATGCGCTTCAGCGCCTCCTGCCGCTGAGCAGATTCTGCCCTAACGGCAACCTCCTGCTCTCTTTGCAAAAATTCAAAATACTTTATGCCGTGATACAGAGCCGCCCAGGTGAAAAACACAAAGAGCGAAGGAAAAAGCCAGCCACCAAAATCAGACCACAAGCCCGATTCCCCGGTCATCATCATGAACAGGAACAAGCGGATAGCCGCCCAAAGCACTGCCAGCAATATCGCCGACCCCAGCACAATGGTTACGCGAACAGAGCCGCTCCAACTCCACACCGAGCGATACAGGTACCGCAAAGGAGTGGATAATAAAAAACCGACAACAGACTGCGCGACGTTGTGGGCAAGGTAGGACAGTTCGTATTGATCATAGGGCACACTAAGGCTCAGATATGTGAGCAGAGAAATGCCCGTCCAACCCAAACACTGGAGGATCCAAAATAGCGTCTCATCATCTTTGACGAGCCTTGAATAGGTGTCTTGAGGTGATTCCAAAGCGCTGGGTCGAGTCTCGGATAAATTCAACAATCGAGTGTAACTGATTGCTTTTAAACAAGGTATTGAATTAAGCCGCCGCAAGTTAAACGGTGTTAAAATATCCTTCGCTCGGCGCAATGCCGGCGACCGCCTTGGGAGCACCTACCGAATGAACGAACTCAATGCCGCCGTGCACTCGACGCTGCTTGCTGAACCAAATCATGCCTCAGTGAGCGCCATGCTTGACGCCATTCTCCAAAAGCCACTCACTCCCATGGAGGCCAATCAGGCTAAAAGCTACATGGAACAAGTCGCAACGCAGGCGGCCAACGAGGAAGGAGCAGAGGTGCAGTTATTTCAGCTCATGGAGATGAGAAATCATCACACCACCTACGTTATGCGAGTCGCCCTGTTTTCGAATAACAAGGCCATTGGACTTGATGTCATGGATGCCGAAAACGGTCAGTTTTTTGTACCAGAAAGCTGCCCAGTGGTAGAGCTACAAGCCGAAACATTGAATTGATCCGCCGCCAGCTCGCGGATGCACTGACTTTTTGCACGCTGGTGGGCCTGGTTGCCTACGCAGCGATCGCAACAGACCTGTACCTCCCCGCTATTCCTCTGATCATTCAGGATTTGGGCGGAAGCGAGGCAGAGGGTCAGTTAACGCTCAGCGTTTTTATGATCGGCCTAGCGAGCGGACAGCTGATATTCGGACCCTTATCTGACCAGTACGGACGGCTCCCTGTGGTTCGCGCGGGGACGATGCTATTTCTTATCACCTCGGCGCTCTGTGCAATAGCCAGCAACATGGAATCTATGTGGCTAATGCGGGGCCTGCAGGGGGTGGCAGCAGCCAGCGGGCCAGTCATCGCCCGAGCAATGGTCCGAGACCGTTACGAAGGTAATCGGGCAGCCCAAGTCATGTCCGCGTTGTCGGGGGCGATGGCAGTCATTCCGATGATTGCACCTAGCATCGGCGTACTGATTCTAGGGCTGTTTCCATGGCCTGCAGTGTTTCTCGCCCTTGCCCTCTTCGCGGCTATTATTCTTTTGGCACTGAGCAAATTGCCTGAGTCAGCACCAGCACCGGCGCACGAGGCCCTGACGTTCACCAAAGTGCTCCAATCCTTCTCGCTGATGCTGTCCAACCGCGCCTTTCTTGGCTATCAGATGGCAGGCTCCTTCTCTTTCGCTGCGCTCTTCTGCTACCTGTCTACCGTCGCCTACTTTCTACCAGACGTCTTCAATATTCCGACAGAATTGTTTGGATATGCGTTCGCCGCAACGGTCTTGGGCTTCATGACAGGAAGCCTCATTAATGCACGAGTTGTAATGCGCTGGGGCATGGACAAGACATTGCGGTCCGGTCTCGTCATCAGCTTTTGTGCAGCCATCAGCATCGCGGGGCTCGCACCCATCGCCTCCGAATATCCACTCACCATGGCCGGGCTATCGTCTACTTTCTTTCTAGGAGTCGGACTTACAGCTGCCAACGCCTCCATGGGGGCTATTTCACTATTTCGACAACAAGCGGGAGCTGCATCAGCCGTGTACGGCTTCACTCACGCGCTTCTCGCGGCGGCTGTGGGTGCTGGAGCGGGCTGGCTATACCGTGGACGACTCATGGAGCCAGCTTTGCTCATGCTCGGGTGCTCTGCCTGCGCACTTGCGGGGCTATTCCTGATTCGCAATCATCGTGTTGCAACACACATAGCATCGACTAACTGATGTGAACTCATTGGTCCGCAGAAGAATTTGGCGTTAATGTGATTGACACTAACCCTAGCGCAGGGCTTCACCTCAGAGGCGCGAGACAAAATGAGTGACACTCGATGGGAGCAAATACTCCGATACCGCTTCATCGAAATTATTGCCCTCTGGGAAGGCAGGCTGACCACGACGCA
>CALKHC010000177.1 GCA_938091425.1 uncultured Luminiphilus sp.
GGAAGGGTAGTCCTGCGTTGAAGAAACGGACGCCCAAAACATCAAAACAGCCACAACACATGAGAGGGTAAAGCCATGAAAATAGGTTCAAGACAGACGATTCTCAGCGCTGCGGTATTGGCCGCTCTGACGGCGCTGCCAGTCGCGCCTGTCGCGCTGGCACAGGACGGCGTGCTGGAAGAGGTGGTCGTGACGTCTCGAAAGCGGACAGAAAATCTGCAGGACGTCGGATTTGCGGTGAGCGCACTCACCAAGAGCGAAATCGAGGGGCAGTTCGCGCGTGACATTACCGATCTGGCCAATATCTCACCCAACATTGTGATCGATGACACAGCGCAGGGTCCGGGCGGCGTGGCCGCGATCTTCATTCGCGGCATCGGCGTGGCCGACGTGGAGAAGAATTTCGACCCAGCGGTAGCTGTGGTCGTCGACAACATGTTCATCGGTTCCAATGCGGGCAGCCTGCTACGCAGCATCGATCTCGAAGGTATGGAGGTACTGCGGGGTCCGCAGGGCACGCTTTTTGGTCGAAACACCATTGGCGGTGCCATCAACATCACGCGGTCACGCCCCACTGGAGAGCTGGGCGGCAAGGTTCGCGTCGGATATGAGAACTACGACACCTTCTATGCAGACGGTATTTTCAATTTTGGCATCGGTGAAAACCTCGCTGTAAAACTGTCCGCGGCGACGCGCGATCAGCAGGAGGGCTACTACGGCAATGACTATGTGGGCCGCGATGTGGGTCGCAATGATTACCAATCACTGGGCGCCAACATTCTCTGGACACCTACTGACTCGCTAGAGCTGGAATACACCGGCCAGTTTGAAGAGACCGATCAGGATACGCCGCCGCTTCTGAACAATGCACAGCCGCGGCACCTGTTTTGTTCTGCCTATGGATTCTGCGCGCCCAGTTTAGACTCAACTATCACAGGTAGCCGATATAAGACGGCAAATGTTGGTTACATCCCGCCCGATCCTGGTGGTGAGGCCTTCGCTACCTCGACCCCGGATCAGGCTCAAGAAGCGGAGATGCTCGCGACTTTCGACTCGGATACTCATATTGTCGAGGCGAGATGGCAGGCGACAGACGCCATCAAGGTTGACTACATTTTTGGATCTTACGAGTCAGACGAGACGATTATCTCCAACTGGGACGGCACGCCAGAATTTCTCTACGGTACCACCCGGCCCGCGACCTACGAGCAAACCACGCACGAGCTCAGGGTCTCTTGGGATAACGGTGGCCCTATCAACGCCGTTGTCGGCGGTTATCTCTGGGATTCCGAGTATGAAATTCCCCTGCGTAGCTGGGTAGGCTTCGTCGTGCCGGGTGTTATTCTCGATCTGCTACAAAACTCTCATCAGGAGAGCGAGTCTCAGGCGATCTTCGCGGACGTTGACTGGCGAATTAGTGATGCCTTGACGGTCAACTTCGGCGGTCGTTACACCAAGGACGACAAGGAGACCGTGCAGACAGGCATGGTGAATGCGTCCAATGATGAAACCTGGAATGAGTTCACGCCGCGAGTGGGTGTCCGCTACGAGTTCTCTGACAATCTGATGGGCTACGCAACCTACTCAACCGGTTACCGCGCGGGCGGTTTTAACGGCCGGGTGAACTCGGTTGAGGAGGCTATTCAGCCATATGATCCCGAGACGGTCGATAACATCGAGGTGGGCTTTAAGTCCGAGTGGATGGACAGCCGGGTGAGGTTCAACGCTTCTTACTTTGTCATGAATTACGATGACAAGCAGGAAGAGTTGCAGTTGCCCTCTGACACCGGTACGGGCCAGAAGACGGTAGTGACCAATGCTTCTGAAGCGACGATTCAAGGTTTGGAGCTAGAAGCGCAAGCGCTGATAGGAGAGGGCTTCTCCTTGCGGGCAAATATTGGGTTCCTAGACACCGAATATGACAACTTCCAGTACACCGACGCAGTGTCCCTCGAGACCGTTGACCTGAGTTACCTGGAATTCCGCAGGGCGCCGGATGTGACGGCAACGGTAGACGGCACCTACGAATGGGATACCTCAACGGGCCGGGCATGGGTGCGTGCGTCGTATCACTTCCTCGGTTCTCACTGGGTGAATGTGACGAACTCACCAGAGCTCCGCAACGAGAGCCAAGGTTTACTCGATGCTTCGGTGAACTGGGAGTTTAACGACTGGCAGTTCAGCTTTTTTGGTCGCAACCTAACCGACGAGGATGGCTATACCCACGGGTATGACGTAGCAGGCTTGTGGTCATACTCTGCGGTTCGCCCGCCCAGAACTTACGGTCTGGAAGCGATTTATCGTTTTGGTGACTGATACCAGTAGCTGATTGATACAAAGTGCGCCCGAACGAGAGCTTTATCGTTCGGGCGTTTTTATTGAGGTCTAGGCGAGATTTTCAGCACGGTGCTTTCGCCTGCACAGACGTTGAATGAATGGAGAGAGCAATGGATAAGCGTCTTGAGGGGAGAGTCGCGGTCATTACCGGTGCGGCCAGCGGTATCGGTGCGGCAACGGCAAAGACCTATGTAGATCACGGTGCCCGGGTGGTATTGGGCGACATTCAGGATGAGGCGGGCGAGGGCATGGCCGCTGCATTAGGTGGTGCCAGTCATGCCATTTTTCGTCACTGCAATGTGACTAACGAAGCCGAGGTGGAAGCGCTTGTCGAGACTGCGATAGCTGAGTTTGGACAGATCGATATTATGTTCAACTGTGCCGGCATCGTTGGCGCGTTGGGACCGATGTCGACGACGCCAGCGGAAGAATGGAAGCTGACTATCGACATTATGATCAATGGCGTCTTTTACGGCATGAAGCACGCTAGCCGCTACATGAAAGAGGCCGGTTCCGGTTCCATTATTAGCATGTCTAGTACCGCGGGCGTTATGGGCGGGTTGGGGCCCCATGCCTACGCGGCAGCAA